>JANORY010000826.1:0-1110 GCA_031415535.1 Burkholderiales bacterium
CTACGCTAACCTTGATTGAAGAAGGCAAGATGGGTTTGGGCGATCCGGTCTCGCAGTATTTGCTCGAACTGAAAGCTCTGAAGGTTGGTGTGGAAAAGCCGGGCGCTGACGGCAAGCTGCCGCTGGCATTTCAGCCGGGCAGCACCTGGGACTACAGCATTTCCACCGACATTCTGGGTGCGTTGGTGGAAAAGGTCTCCGGTCAGACGCTCGACGTTTATCTGCAGCGGCGCATTCTCGGCCCGCTAAACATGAACGACACGGCGTTCTGGGTGCCACCTGAGAAGCAGGGCCGTATTGCCGAGGCATTCGCGGTGGATCCGGACAGCAACAGCCGTTGGCACTGCTCGATGTGCGCCGGGCACCAAAGCTCTTGGCCGGTGGCGCAGGCTTGGTGGCGAGTGCCGACGACTACGCCCGATTCGCGCTGATGCTCGCCAACGGCGGCACACTCGATGGCGCACGCATCCTGTCGCGCAAGTCAGTGGAATGGATGACGCATGATCACACCGACGGCGTGCGTGGCCCGACCTATTTGCCCGGTCCCGGTTACGGCTTCGGCTTGGGCGTAGCGGTGCGCCTTGAAAACGGCCAGGCGACTATTCACGGCTCCAAAGGCGATTTTCACTGGGGCGGTTATGCCGGCACCTTTTGGTGGCACGACCCGGTCGAGAAGCTGGTCGCGGTCTGGATGATTCAAGGGCCCGGCCGCAGTCGCTACTATCGGTCCTCGATGCGCAGCGCCATCTACTCGTCACTGGATTAAATTGGGTGCCTCCTGAAGGGAAACCGAAAACCGGAATCCGAATTCAGCCCGGCACCCGAATCCACCCTTCCATCAAGACCCGGGCGCTGCGGCTCATGATCGCTTTCGTCACAACCCATTGACCTGCTTGCTGGGTCGCTTCGGCACCAACCCGCAGTGTTCCAGACGGATGCCCGAAACGCACGGCGCTTCGTTTGCCGCCGCCTGCGGCCAGGTTAACCAGTGTGCCGGGAATTGCCGCTGCTGTGCCAATCGCCACTGCTGCGGTGCCCATCGTTTCGTTAAACACCGTCGAGGTCCCCGAGCCCGTGTTGTAGGTGAGTTGCGCGCTGGAGATCGTCCGC
>JANORY010000827.1:0-2346 GCA_031415535.1 Burkholderiales bacterium
GCCGTCTTGCCGGTTCCGGTTTGCGCAGCACCCATGACATCCTTACCCTGCAGGACCACCGGAATCGCTTGCTCCTGGATCGGCGTCGGTATCCGGTAGCCTAGCTCGTAGACCGCGCGAATGATCGGCTCGGCCAGTCCGAACATGTCAAACGTGGCGCTGGGCGCAGCCTGAGCGAGCATTGCGGTGCCGTCGTCGACTACTTTCGCGCCAGGGTCGTTGGCTACTTCGCCCGGAACATTGGCTACTTCATTCGGTAATATGTTTTCGGTCAATGGTTTACTTAGTTTGGTAGTAACCTTCCATTGTCGCCCGATAGCGCCACAAATCAAAACTGGCTGAAAATCCGTTCCGTGTTCGCTGACCGCGTTGCCTTTGTTGACCTTGAAACCACCGGCATGTCGCCCGGCAGTTGCGCGATCACCGAAATCGGAATTGTGCTGGTTATTCGAGACGGCAAAGCCATAACCGTAACGGAATGGTCGAGTTTGGTGAATCCGCAACGGCCGATACCGCCGGAGATCCAATTCCTGACGGGCATCAGCAACGCGATGGTCGCCAACGCACCCAGCTTTGCCGAACTGGCGCCGACCCTCGCGCCGCTGCTGCAAGACGCCATATTCGTCGCCCACCATGCCCGTTTTGACTATGGTTTTATCAAGCAGGCCTTCGCCGATATCGGTACCGGCTTCACCGAAAAAACCCTCTGCACGGTACGCCTATCGAAGTTACTCGATCCGGATCGCAGCCCACACTCACTCGATGCCTTGATCCATCGCCATCGGCTCGGCGAAAACGATCGGCATCGGGCCTTGGGCGACGCGCGGCTGATCTACCGTTACCTGGTGAAAATGTATCAGCAGCGCGGTGCCGAAGTGCTTGAGCCGGCGATCAGGCGCTTGCTCAAACAACCCAGTTTGCCGGCCCACTTGCCGGCTAACGCGCTGCTTGATATTCCCAACACACCTGGCGTCTACCAGTTTCTGGGGGTTAATGACCAGCCGCTCTACATCGGCAAGAGTATTCATTTGCGCGAACGCGTCGCCAGTCATTTTGTCAACGATCATCGCAGCGAACGCGGCGTTCGTCTGGCCAGCGAAATCCGCCGGATCGACTGGCAGGAGACAGCCGGTGACTTCGGCGCGCAACTGCTTGAACGCAGATTAATTCGATCGCTACAACCCTCGCACAATACGGCGTTGCGTCGGAAAGAGAATCAGATCGTGTTGGCACCGCTGGTTTTGCCACCAGCGCCGGCACAGGTCACCTTGCGCAAGCAGCCTAAATCGCTGCAATGGCGACGTGTTGATGAAGTTTTGCCGATTGAACTCCCTGGCTATTTCGGGCCCTTTGGCTCGCGCGCCAGCGCCCGCCATTGGTTCATCGAGCACGCGCCGGCCGAAGGCCTATGCCTGGGTGTACTGGGATTCGAACGGCTGAACCCGGGTGCGCCGTGTTTTAACCGTCAGTTAGGCCGCTGCGCAGGCTGTTGTACGGCGAATGAGACGCTGGTGGCGATGCTCGATCGGCTTGGCGAACTGCTTAAGCCTCTGGCGATACCGGTCTGGCCGTTTCCCGACGGCTTGCTTTGCCGGGAATCCGGTCACCTCGCAGCAAGCGAACGCGCGCCGGACTGGCACCTGTTCGATCAATGGTGTTATCTAGGTAGCAGCGTGGGCAGCAGCACAGTCAGCAGCGATGCAGACAGCAGCAACGCCCTGCCAGTTGCGCTTGAACGGCTGGTCCATGCTGAGCGTAAATTTGACGCCGATACCTATCGATTACTACGGCGCGCCCTGCCCGCCGATCTCGGCGGACTGACGGGCCTCGACGATGCCGACCCATCGGTTGCGGCCGGAGCACCGGCCCGCGACTGGAACCTGCAGTTCAGCATGCTCACTTTGAGCGCGTTGCGAGTGGCGGTATAGTGTTGCTCGATCTGGAGATAAAGCCATGGCCTTGATGGATTTCCTCAAAAAGCAGTTTATTGACATCATTCAATGGACCGAGTCCGGCGACGATGTACTCGCCTGGCGCTTTCAGCTTGCCGAGATGGAAATACAGTACGGGGCTTCGCTTACAGTGCGTGACTCGCAAATGGCGGTGTTCGTCAATGAAGGCAAGGTCGCCGACGTATTTGGCCCGGGTATGTACAAATTGACCACCCAGACCTTGCCGGTGCTGACCTACTTGAAAAACTGGGACAAACTGTTCGAGTCACCGTTCAAGAGCGACGTCTATTTTTTCAGCACGCGCCAGAAAATTGACCAGAAGTGGGGTACCCAACAACCGATCAGCATTCGCGACAAGGACTTCGGCGCGGTTCGGTTACGCGCGTTTGGAAAT
>JANORY010000828.1:0-1098 GCA_031415535.1 Burkholderiales bacterium
TGCTGCCCTGCCCGTTTTCTAACGCATCGATGGCGTTGCGCAGGAGGTTTTCCATTACCCAGTCGAAAAGTTGTGTGTTCATTTTTACGGATACCGGCGGCTGCGAATCGGCGGGCGGGAAGTCCATTTTGACCCGTCGAGGGGCGCGTTTTTGCATGTATTCTCCAATCTGGGCCAGCATTTCGTACAGGTTTCGGACGCGGAGGTCAGGCGCGGCCCCGATTTTTGAAAACCGCTCGCTGACGAGGTTGAGCCGGTCGATGTCCTTTTCGAGTTCGCCGAGCATTTCGCAGGTCGGCGCGTCATTTTGATGGAGGAGTTTGAGGTTTTCGACCCAGCCGATGATGCCCGAAATGGGCGTGCCGAGCTGGTGCGCCGTCTCTTTTGCCATGCCAACCCAGACGCGGTTTTGTTCAGCGCGGCGCGTGTTTGAAAAGACAAAATAGCCCATGCCGACGAAGGCCAAAATCAGCACCAGTTGAAAAAGCGGGTACCAGCCGAGCAGCCGCAGCGTAGCCGATTGGGTGTAAATCACATAGTTTTTGTAGTCCTGCGCCTCAATTATGATGGTATCGGCCCGTCCGGCGAGGCTGTTTTCATTCAAAAACCGGCGGCCAAAAGCGGTGTCAATCGGCATCGTGCCGGTCGTGTCGGCCTCGTCGGGTGCGCCGATATTTTTATAGCCCATTATTTGCCCGGCTTCGTCGATGAGCACGACGGGGATGGTGCGGTTGTTGGCGATGAACTGGTTTTGCGCCGTGAGGTCGCAGATGAAAAAACTGGTCGTGTCCGACGGGTCGCCGATGATGCTGGTGAGCGCGAATCCGAACAATTCCGCCGTCTGTTTTTCCTGGCTGATGAGTTTGTTGGCCAGATACCGCGTGTAAAAAAGGGTAAGCACGACAATCGCCAGCCCTGCCACGAGCAGCAACCGATTGAAAAAACGGCGACGGGCGTAATAGTCCATTCCCTGATTTACGATTTACGATTTGTGATTTACGATTTGTAATTGACGATTGATGATTGATGATTTACGATTGATGATTTACGATTGCTGAAATTCATCAATCGTCAATCATAAATCGTCAATCAATGGAG
>JANORY010000829.1:0-1031 GCA_031415535.1 Burkholderiales bacterium
GCAGCGAGTTTTTTCAGTCCATCAAAATCAGCCGAGCCGGGCTGAGTAAATTTTATCGGGAGCTTTTGGGGGGCAGGCATGGAGGGTTAATTTTTTTCAGAAAAACTGGTTTTGACTGATTGATTTCTGAATTTTTCAGACCGGTTCTCCCCCACCCTGCCCGGTGTCGGGCAATTGTTTCGACCGCTTTGCCGCCCTGATTTGCGGCAGAAAATTATCCGCTGAAACCACCTGTTCGCCGGTCCTTTTCTCGTAAGCCTGAAGCGCGTCGCCTGCCGCGAGGCCACCCTCGATGGCTGCTTCGCGGTTTTCTTCGAAGCCGTTCGCGTCTGTTTTGATGGCTTCGCGGCGGGTTCCTTCGTCGCCAAGCATGGTGAAAATGAGTTCGAGGTTGGTCATGTGGTCGCGCAGGTTTTCGCGCCGCAAGTTCTTGATTTCCTTGTGTTCCGATGGCGTGACCCCGAAGGTCGCCCGCGCGATTTCGGCGGTCAAAATACTGTATTCCTGCCCCTCTTTTACGTCGCGGTCTTTCCATTCGTCCGTCAATTGTTGCCGGACTTCAATGCTTTTGAGCCGCATTTCAATCCAATCATCGGGATAGCCTTTTGCCCGGTAAAGGGCGCGGGCGCGATTGGCGGCGAGTTCGGGGTTTTCGACCTCGTCCATGCGTTCTTGGCCGAGTTGGGCGAGCCAAAGTTTGAACGGCTCGGCCTTTGGCGAGGGGACGGACATGATTATCCGAAAAATCCCCTTTGAATTGGAGCAATCGGTCGCGTATTTTTTGCCATCGGCGGAAACCATTTTCAGTTGGCTACAAATTGTAGCCAACTGCGGTTCTCTCAATTTCAAGACGCTCCAATATTTGCGCGGGTTGAGGCTGTCGGTCAAGACTTCGAGTATATCGATGACCGAAAAATACCATTCATCATTGAGCCATTCACGGCGGATTTTCTTTTCCTGAAACAGGACAATTTTGTTGTGTTCCATGAAATATGCGTGTTCATTTTATGGCTCAAATAAACAATATTGTT
>JANORY010000830.1:0-2442 GCA_031415535.1 Burkholderiales bacterium
CGCGCCAAGATTGCCGTGTTCACCAAAGACCGCCGAATCGATCCGATTGGTACCTGTGTCGGTGTTCGCGGCTCGCGTGTGCAAGCAGTGACCGGCGAGTTGGCCGGCGAACGGGTTGACATTGTCCTGTGGTCGGAAGACCCGGCGCAGTTCGTGATCGGCGCGCTGGCGCCTGCCAATGTTTCGTCGATCATGGTCGATGAAGACAAGCACGCCATGGACGTGGTGGTCGACGAGGATAATCTGGCGTTGGCGATTGGCACGAATGGCCGCAATGTTCGATTGGCGTCGGAATTGACCGGTTGGCAGATCAACATCATGACCGCCGATGAATCAGCGAAGAAAGCTGAGTCTGAACGGGCCACGGTACGCGATCTCTTCATGGCCAAGCTTGATGTTGATCAGGAAGTTGCCGACATTCTGATCGACGAGGGCTTTAACAATGTTGAGGAAGTCGCCTATGTGCCGATCAATGAAATGCTCGAGATTCAGGCATTCGATGAAGACACCGTCAACGAGTTGCGAGACCGCGCGCGTAATGTCCTCCTGACCGAAGCAATTGCCACTGAAGAAAAGATCGAGAACACGGCAGAAGACTTGCTGTCGCTCGAAGGTATGGACAAGACGTTGGCGGCCAAATTGGCGGACCATGAAATTCGCACGCGCGATGATCTGGCCGAACTCGCAGCAGATGAGTTGACCGAAATGACCGGTATGCCCGAGGCCAAGGCCAGCGAATTGATCATGAAGGCGCGAGCCCATTGGTTTGAGAATGAATCAGCCTGATCAAAGTTCCTCGGGAGCTTGATCGTGCTTTGATAGAGGTAATATGGCTAGTACGAACGTTTCGAAGTTTGCTGCCGAACTGAATATGCCCGCTCTGGTGCTGTTGGAGCAGTTGCGCGCGGCTGGAATCACCAAAAATGCCGAGGATGTGCTGAGTGAAGCGGACAAGGAGCAACTCTTGTCGGCGCTGCGCAAGACCCACGGTGGTGACGAGGCTCCTAAGAAAAAAATCACCCTGACCCGTAAGCAGACCTCTGAAATCAAACAGGCTGACGCTACTGGCAAGGCACGCACGATCCAGGTCGAAGTGCGCAAGAAGCGGGTATTTGTCAAGCGGGAGGACTCGGTCAGTAACGACGCCCCCGAGCTTGCGCCGGTCGAGGAAGTTGCCGAAGCGCCGGTCGCGGCGGTGGTTGACGCAGAACAATTGCAGGCGCGCGAGGAAGACGATCGACATCACCGTGAACTGCTTGATCGACAGGCGCAAGAACTCCTTGAGAAGCAGCAACATTTAGAACGTGAGCGGGCGCGCGAAGTGGAAGCACAGGCCGAAGCGATCCGGCGCGAAGAACAGGCGGCGCGTGAACACCAACGGGCCGCACTGATCGAGCAAGTCGACGCGAGCGGCTCCAAGGCGCGCGCCGAGCAAGAAGCTGAAGTTGCCGCCCAGGCGGCCCGACATGCCCAGGCCGAGGCGCTCGCCTCCGCCCAGGCACGCAAGTCGGTCGAACAGGAAGTTGCCGAAATCAACCGGCTGATGAGTATCCAGCGCCGGCCTCCGGTCGCGAAACCGGCACCGGTCGTGGCAGCGGTGCCAGTTGCCGCCGCTGGTGTGCTGGCGAAAGGAATTGCGCCGGGTCAGCCCGGTTCAGGCCGAGGACTGCAACGTCCGGCACCGTCGGGCACCTTGCATCGGCCGACTGCCAAACCGGACGCCAAAGCGCCGGCGCCGGCGACCACCACCGATGCCAAAGACAAGAAGCATGTCAAGTCCGAAAAACTGTCTTCGTCCTGGCATGAAGAAGGTGCCAAACGACGGGCCATCAAAACCCGCGGCGATTCGCACGGCGGCGCGGCCGGCTGGCGTGGCGCGCGGGGCGGACGTCACAAGGATCATCGCGACGAGCAACCGGCGGCGGCTGCCGAAGCCGTGGTGCGCGACGTTTTTATTGCCGAGACAGTCAGCGTTGCCGATCTGGCTCACAAAATGTCCGTCAAAGCAGCCGAAGTCATCAAGACCTTGATGCGGCTTGGCCAGATGGTTACGATCAATCAGGTCATTGACCAGGAAACCGCGATGATCGTGGTCGAGGAAATGGGTCACAAGGCGCAGGCCGCCAAGCTTGACGACCCGGATTCGTATCTGGTTGAGACCGATCAACCGGTCACCTATGAGCGCAAACCGCGCCCGCCGGTGGTGACCGTCATGGGCCATGTCGATCACGGCAAGACCTCATTGCTCGACTATATTCGGCGCACCAAGGTTGCTGCGGGTGAGGCCGGCGGCATTACCCAGCATATTGGCGCTTATCACGTTGAAACCGAACGAGGCGTCATTACCTTTCTCGATACGCCAGGTCATGAGGCGTTCTCGGCGATGCGCGCCCGGGGTGCCAAGGCCACCGATATCGTTATCTTGGTGGTTGCCGCCGATGA
>JANORY010000831.1:0-1655 GCA_031415535.1 Burkholderiales bacterium
ATTTTTTGGCGAGTGCACGGTTTTTTGCTTCGGCCCGTGCAAAAAGACTTTGCTCATGTTCGGTGCTTTTTAGGATTTATGGTTTTCAAAAAAGGAGAATCGTTCGGTCAGCAGTTTGTCGGTCGCTTGGTGCGCGAGTTCCAACATTTTGGCCTGCGCGGACGGGTAGCTTTTGCCTTTTTCGAGTTTGCCGAGCATATCATCGAACAGGTCGTAATCCACTTTCGATATCAAAATGCCCCGCTTGGCCTCCACGTCGCGGATCATGTGTTGCAAGCCCGTTTTGAGGTCAAAAGGATCGAAACCGCGCTGATTGTCTGCCATTTCGTGCAGCCATTCCATGTACGCACGGTTAAAATCGCTCAGCCAATTGGTGTAAAAAAAGGACGAAATAAAGCTCATATCAAACGCCGGAGCGTTCGCCGCGTAAGCCCTTCTTGATCGAGCGGTCGGAAAATGCTCACTCAAAAAGCGGCAAAAAATAGCGTATTGCGTCAGCGGTTTGGCCAAAACACGCGCCGTGTTTTCGCCCAAATGCTGGAAATTGAGCTTCGTGTCGTTCTTTTTTACGCCAAATGCGCGGTAATGCGTTTGCTGCGCCTCGCCGTTCGAGGTTCGGAGCAACTCGTCTGGCATCGCCAAAAAATCGAGGATCGACAACGCCGAAGCCAACTCGATAAAGTGTGCGTCATTTTTTTGGCCTTTATAGCCCGGATCGTTCGGATAGGGTTTCGACGCGCCGTCGTCGCCGATATAATAGAGCGCGTTGATGCTTTTGTTGCCCGAAATATTGTCGTGATAATAGGAGAGGGCGGCCTTCGTCTTGACGATGAAATCAGCCTTTTTTATCGGCCCCGCCGCACCGGTAGCCGCCTGAATATTGAAATACGGCATGACGGTGACGGCTCCGATTTTGGCTTTTTTGAGATAGCCTTTGTTGCTCGCCGCCGCGCTGCCGCTGCGGATGTTTTTCAAAATGAGCGGAAAACCTGCCGCGCCCGTGCCGCCAAAAATGCTGCTGATGATAAACACGCGGTCTGCGGGCTGGAAAATGTTGGCAAAATCCTCAAACTGTTTCGAGGTGGCAAACTGGTTCAGCACGACGCTACCCAGGTTCGGATGGCCGATGAAACCAATTTCCATGCTCGCGTTGAGCAGCGAAATCGGGTCGCCTTTTGCGTTCTGCGTTTCGCCCGAAAAGAGGAGTTCGACGAGTGCGCGGTCGGGCTTGCCCATCTGGTCGTAGCCGATGAATTGGCCGAACGTTTCGTTCTGGATATTCCTCAAATTGAAGTCGAAATTGAGGCCGACGGCATCGTCGTCTTTCTTCGTTAGGTTTTCGAGGGCCAGGATTTTGGTCTGAAAAAAGCCTTTGTATTCCGCCGACGGGGTGATGCTTTTGCGGATGGACTGGTAATCCTGCATCGCTTTTTTGGTGCGTTTCAGGTCTTCGTTTGCCTGGTGCGGGTCAACGAAAATGGGGATGATTTCGCCCACATTGGCTTTCGCGCCGGAGGCCAAAAGCATGGTCAGGGCTTTCATCACCCGCGCCCCGGTGCCGCCGACGGCGAATATGAACAAGCGGTTTTGCGCCATGATTCAGTTTAATTTTCGAGTTAATAAGGAGGTTGTCTGAATCAGAATTTACAGGATTT
>JANORY010000832.1:0-4862 GCA_031415535.1 Burkholderiales bacterium
CAGCGCTTGAGTACCCGCGGCCCTTCGGTCAGGATTGTGCCGGCCACCAGCAGCAGCGCCGCCATTGTCACCTCATGCGACGTCGCAGCCCCGCGCTCGAAGGCAAGCGCCGCGTCAATCGCCTGACCCAGCAGAATCGCCGGCAGGACGACCGCCGTGTTCATGACGATCCCTGCCAGCGATCCGAGCATCAATTCGCCGGCAACCTGGCGAAAGTACGGGCGCAGTTTCCACAAGTAGTTCACGTCGATTCAGTCATTAAGACTGCGCGCCATAGAGAAAATCATCGAACAAGGTTTTGCTATCCGCCTTGGTCCAGACCCCAACGGCACCACTCCCTAGAATATGCGCGTCGTCCACTTCAATGTAGCAGTGACCATTGAATATCACGCGAATATGTTGGCCGGAGAACTCGACTCGTAACGAATGCCAGGTCTTGCCCGGCACGGGCGCTGCAACATACTTCAAGGTCTGTCGACGCCCGCGTTCGGTGTAGTAAAGCGAGACGTTGTCTTCAAGTGCGTTGGCGCGCGCCACATAATAGTTATCGGCATCCTTGAAGCGCCAGACGACTCCTCCGGCCTGATCCTCAAGTCCGGCGATGGCCTTGAACTTGACCTCAATGAATCCGTCCGCAAATGACGAATCGCTGCGGACACACCAAGGAAAAGTTCCATGACCCGACTGCGCCAGCACAGTCGGTCGGCCAGGTTCTGAGTCGTCTGCAAGCAGACTCCATTGCGGTGTTCCTCGGCCGGTAAGGCCAGCCAGCCAACCAGCAGGCAGGGTGCCTGGCTGTTCCTGGGCAAACGAAAACGATGGTCTGCCAGAGATCGGTTTATTCATGATATTTGGTGTCCAAGTTGAGCTTGGGGAAGGGATCGAGCGTCGAGTTTCATTCAGTTAGCCAATCCGGGCAAACATGCGTCCCTGATCGTTCGCCTCATTGGCAGTTTGCTGGCGCGCTGGGCGCTCAGATGAATCCGCCAAAGCGAACCCTGGATCGTATTAAGTGCGACCAATTCATCCGGACTCGCGTAGGCAAGCCTGGTAAAACCAAAGTCTTTGTCACCGTCAGAATCCAACCTGATCTCGAGGCGCTCAATGTCGAGGCTTTGCGCATCAATTCGCCAAAGCGTTGGCTCGATATTGCTGGATACAACGACGTTACCAACTGCATCGACGATCAGGTCCGGGGCACAACTGAATTGTTCGTCGAGGTTGATCCAGCCGGGCAATAAGAATTGCCGAACTATCGCGCCCGTTTGATCGTTGCTGAGCAAAATCACACGGTTCGCGATCGACCAGACTCGGTTGCGCGCCGCATCACGTTGCGAGCTCGGTATGGATGAGACGAACGCGGCTTGTGCGCGAGTACCGGCGGCGCCAGCGCCTTGTGGCAACTGCGTGTGGATGTCAAGGCTCACGATCAGAACAAAGATCCCGCAACTCGCAGTAAGCCAGAATCGCAACCCATTTTTAGCAAATTGACTCGTGACCTCCGCGTGCGGTGCATCGGCCGATGGATCGATGTTCAGTGTGGTTGCTGGATTGACGTTCATTTCACTACCTCCAATAATTCTTCAAAGAGACAATGCCGCCTCGGAATGACCGGGCGCAATGCTTTGAGGATTGGACGGATGACCGTCTTGGAGGAAAATTCCCGGGGGATCCTGTATCGCCCCGTACTGCAACAACCGACAATGATGTTTTAAACCATCGCCTTCAAAGCAATCAAATCAAGAAATGCACGAGCTCAGGACATGAACGCGCTCGTAGTGCACGCTTCGGTGACTACGGCAATCAGGCGCAATGAGCGTTGGGATGAGCATGTGCGGTGTCCAGTAAAAACCCTGCGAGAATCACAGAGCTTGGGCGATTAGGACACCGCCTGGGAGCCGGGAGCCTGCGATATGCCCCGGAGGATTGATCTTATTCGAACTGCAAGGCCGATGCAAGTTGAATGCCGAAGGATCAAGCCGGCTGAACGATCGGGTTGACCAGCAAAACCACACCCTTGATCTCGACCTCGCAAAGATCGCCGGCTTTCATGAATCGCGGCGGCTTTTTTGCGCCATCCCACGCCCGCCGGAGCGCCGGTTGCAATGACGTCATCGGTATTTTCGAAGTTCTTACCCGACGCGATCTGCTTCGCGTGAAATTGCCATTCGTGGATGCTGCCGCCGTGCGCGGCTGCCAGCTTCCACTCCTGCCGATAAACCAAGCAAGTCACACGCCAACAATCGGCGCACCAAATGACGCATCGAACGGCGAATCGAACGGTGGTGAATTGAAACAGCACGGCGGCGTGATATCATTTAGATGTAAGTATATGAAAAATAACGACTAATTTAACCTGTGTATATCACCTGACAAGGTGATATCCCATAATGCGGAGTCTCAATGAGTTCTTTTTACTTGCGCCGAAGCGGCAGCATGAGGGCCTTTTTGTGTGCTGCGGTTTCGACGGCGATGTTCGTATTGCCTGGATCGGTGCACGCCTGGGAGCCGGCCAAGCCGGTTGAACTGATTGTGCCCGCTGGTACCGGCGGCGGCGCTGATCAAATGGCGCGGTTTCTGCAAGGTGTAATCGCCAAGAACGGCCTGATGAAGCAGCCCTTGGTCGTCATCAATAAATCCGGCGGTGCTGGCGCCGAAGGCTTTCTGGACGTCAAAAGCGCCAAGGCCGACGGTCATAAACTGATCATTACTCTGTCGAATTTGTTCACCACGCCGCTGGCCACCGGGGTGCCGTTTGGCTGGAAAGATTTCACGCCTTTGCAAATGCTCGCGCAAGATGAGTTTGTACTTTGGGTCAATTCCGAGTCGCCGGTCAAAACGACCGCCGATTTTGTCAGCGCCTTGAAGTCCGGTACGCCGGGTCAGGTGAAGATGGCGGGTACCGGCTCGAAACAGGAAGATCAAATCATTACCGCAGCGATCGAAAAGGTGGTTGGTCAAAAGATGACCTACGTGCCGTTCAAGGGCGGCGGTGAGGTCGCTGTCCAGTTGGTCGGTAAACATGTGAACGCTACCGTTAACAATCCGATCGAGGCAATCGGTCATTGGAAGTCCGGCGCGCTTCGCCCGCTGTGCGTATTCAGCAGTTCACCGATGCGTTATCCGGAGAAAATCACGGCCAGCCAATCGTGGCAAGAAATTCCGACCTGTAAATCACAGTCCTTGGCGGTCGAGTACGCGATGTTGCGCGGCATTTTGATGCCGCCCAAAGCAGCGCCCGAACAAGTGAACTTTTATCTCGATTTGTTCAAACGCGTGCGTGCGACGGCCGAATGGCGCGACTTCATCCAAAAAGGTGCTTATCGCGATATCGCGCTGACCGGCAAGGACTTCAATGCCTGGCTCGACACGGCTGATAAAGAGCATAAAGTGTTGATGCTCGAAGCAGGCTTTATCGCCAAATAAGGTTTGATCGTGAGCGAGCATATCAAGGGCTCCGGCCTGCGACTGCGCACGGTTGAAGTTGCGGTGGCACTGTTGTTGGCTGCCGTCGGCGGCGTTGTCATCAAGGATAGCCTGCGGCTCGGGATGGGCTGGTCGAGCGACGGCCCACAGTCCGGCTATTTTCCGTTTTATGTCGGCGCGGTACTGGTGATTTGCAGTGCGATCGTATTGATTCAAACCGTATCGCGCTGGTCGGCGTCGTCTGCGATGTTCGGAACCGGTGCGCAATTAACCAGCGTAGCACGCATGTTCGTGCCCATCCTGTTGTTCGTGCTGGCCTTGCTGTGGGTCGGTGTGTACGTAGCCGCAGCGATCTACATTGCGAGCTTTATGCGTTGGCAGGGCAAGTTCCGACCCGTGCTCTGTCTGGCGGTAGGTGTCCTGACCTCGTTATTTTTGTTTTGTCTGTTCGAACTCTGGTTTCACGTACCCTTGCCGAAGGGTCCGCTTGAAGAGTGGCTGGGTTATTGATTGATGAATTCCGATGGATGAAATCGCGAGTCTGATGCACGGCTTTTCGGTCGCGCTGACCTTGCCGAATATCGGCTACATGTTCATCGGTATCGTGTTGGGCGTTTTGATCGGCGTCTTGCCCGGATTGGGCGGTGCCAACGGCGTTGCCATTCTGTTGCCGCTGACCTTCAGCATGCCGCCGACCTCGGCCATCATCATGCTGTCCTGCATCTACTGGGGTGCGCTTTTTGGGGGTGCCATCACCTCGATCCTGTTCAATATTCCCGGTGAACCGTGGTCGGTTGCGACCACCTTCGACGGTTATCCCATGGCGCAACAGGGCAAGGCCGGCGAGGCCTTGACGGCTGCGTTCACCTCGTCCTTCGTGGGTGCCCTGGTTGCGGTCATCATGATCACCTTTCTGGCACCCTTGGTGGCCCGGTTTGCGTTGAAATTTGGGCCGCCCGAGTTCTTTGCGGTGCAGTTGCTGACCTTTTGCAGCTTTGTCGGGTTGAGCAAGGAACCACCAGTGAAGACCATTGCCGCAATGATGCTGGGCTTCGCGCTGGCCAGCGTCGGCCTCGATTCAGTCACCGGGCAACTGCGTATGACGTTTGGCCAAACCGAGTTGTTGCAAGGCTTTGATTTTCTGGTCGCGGTCATCGGTCTGTTCGGGATCGGTGAAATTCTGCTGACGATCGAGGAGGGCCTGGCCTTCAAGGGAACCAGTGCCAGGATCAATACCCGGGTGGTCTTGCAGACTTGGGCGAAGTTGCCGGCCTATTGGGCGACCTCGATACGGTCCGCATTAATCGGTTGCTGGATGGGCGTCACACCTGGCGGTGCGACGCCGGCATCGTTTATGGGCTATGGCATTGCCAAGCGCTTCTCGAAGCAACCGGATGATTTTGGCAAGGGCAAGATGGAGGGCATCATTGCGCCCG
>JANORY010000833.1:0-2633 GCA_031415535.1 Burkholderiales bacterium
ATCATCGACTTCGCATTTCTCGATGCCTTGTCATCAGCACCCGCCCTGCTTGGCGGGCGGGTCATTCCGTTCGCGGTAACCTCAGCGCAGCGCTTTGGCCCCTTGCCGAATGTGCCAACGGTCGCCGAAACGCTGGCCGGCTACGAAATGCAGGGCTGGATCGGCTTGAGTGCGCCGGCCGGCACACCCGCAGCAATCATCGAGCGCATGAGCGCGTTGCTGCGCGAGGCGCTGGCGGATCCCGAGGTATCCAGCGCCCTGGCCCGGCAGGGGATGAGCGTGCGCTCCAGTACTGCCGAAGAGTTGCGCGCACATGCCGCAGCGGACCGCAAGCGTTGGGCAGAGTGGGTCAAGGCCGCACGGATCACGCCGCAGTAGTGCTGGTGCTCGCAATCCGAACGATATCAGGAGTCCTGAAGGTCGGCTAAGCCGAAACTCAGCTCGCGATTCACCGGAATGCCGCCCAACCACATCATAGTGCCCCGAAACGGTGGACGGAAAAGACTCTGTTTACCGATCCAGAAGGGGTTGAGCCGCAACACAAACGCGATCATCAGCCTGTAAGGCAGGTCCCAGTTGCTGGTGTGCGGCGCGGCGATGAAGACGCACTTGCCCGCATTCGCGGGCAGCGCACCTTCGACTTTCTAGCCGATGAGTCTGAGGAAGGTCACCGAGCATGCGCACAGCGCTTGCGAGTCAGCTCCCGTGCGAAGCGCGGTCCGTTCGCGCAATAGCCCGTAGGGTCCGTCGAATCCGTGATTGGCTTCGGGGTACAGAGTGAATCGAATATCACGGCCCGATCGCAGCGCCTCGACCATGCGCTGGCATTCTACTGCTGGCGTCCAGTTGTCGGCCTCACCGAGGAACAGGCGCATGGAGGCCAGCGCTGCGGGTCGGCGGTCTCGAGCACCGTCGAGCCGCCATTTGACCAACCGAGGAGCTCATATCGGAAGCCGGCGTGGCGCGAGCCCGGTGCCTGCCCAGATGCTGCGGCGACTGGTCGGAGTGGTACAGATCTCGCGCTCGCCGCGAGGTGTAAAGCTGTCTGCCAGAAGCACGTGATGGCCAGCTTCGCTGGCGCGGGGATCGTCAGATGGCCAGCCGTAGCAGGTGGACTCGGTGTCTGTATTTGGCCTGTGCCTGATTCAGAGCGAGCCTATTGAGACGTGCAGCCAAAAACAATGCCCGTTATCGCCTGAGGGAGCCAGTATTGAAAAGCGTGTCGCCGGACCTAAGCTGGCAAGGCGGATAGCGGCTTGGCGATCGGCATCGTGAACAGCTTCGGATCAATGCTGAACCCGAGCAGCAAACGCGCATCGGACCCGACATTGCGATGCACGAGACCCGCGCCGGCCTCAACTTTTGCACCCTTGTGGGAGGTCACGATGCGGCCATCAGCGAGCTCAGCACTCGCCGGACCTTCAAGAACATAGGCGACCACGTCGAAATCATGCCAATGCAGTTCACTCTCCGCCGACACAAGCTTGGTCATCTCAAACCAGCCTCGTGCCGCAATTTCGGCTCGCGCATCATCTTCGCTCAGGAAATAATTCTCGGTGCATTTGTAGTACATGGCGGTCCCCCATTTTCAAGGAATATAGCATCAATCGGTCGACGCGGATGTTGCGCTCGGCCACGGTGCCGGCAGGCATTTTTGAAGGCGCGGGCCCGGCCGTCGTTGCCGCGAACAGCCAGAATTGCGACCCGCGCCGCATCACGCGCGATGTGATCACCGATGTTCTTCATTGCGACCGATGGGCAAAACGCGACCGGCAATTGGCGAAACACCTGCTCAAGCTCGTCGGCCAGGCGCTTCGGGCAGCGATAGTTTCGGGTTGGCTCGGAGCCTTGAAAGAGTGCGGTCATGGTGGCTGCCCGGTTTCGATAATTTCGTGGGGAATTTATCGCTTACTGGTGCCAATGACTAATCTGAAGCGCTAATCGTTTTTCGTTCGGCTATGATTATCCCAATCAACCCATACGCTGGGGAGCGAATTAATGTTGCGCACAATTTGCCATTTGCCTGGGCTGTTTGGCCTTATCTTGTTCGCAACCGTCGTAACTGGATGTGCGTCTTATGGCGCATCCACCGGCCTCCCAAAAAGCGCAAATCTCGTCATGGAAGAGTTTATGATCCCGGGCGCCGATCCGGGTGTGCAGCTTTACGTGCGCAACAAGCGGCCGCGCGACATGACCAGCTTCAAGGCCGACAACATCGTCTTGTTCGTGCATGGCGCAACCTACCCGGCCGAAACCTCGTTCGACCTGCAACTCGACGGCCTGTCCTGGATGGATTACATGGCCGCGCGCGGATACGACGTTTATCTGGTTGATATTCGCGGCTACGGTAAGTCGTCACGCCCCGCCGAGATGGACCAACCCGCCGCCGCGAACAAGCCCGTTGTCAGCACCGATATGGCTGCACGCGACTTCGGTGCTGCGGTTGACTTTATTCGCACGCGGCGCAGTGTGGAAAAGATTAATGTGCTGGGCTGGTCGTGGGGTACCGCCATCACCTCACTCTACACTTCGCGCAACAACGCCAAAGTCAATCGATTGGTGTTGTACGCGCCAGTCTGGCTGCGTCAAGGCGGCGCTTCGCTGACCGATACGGGCGGCGCGCTCGGCGCCTA
>JANORY010000834.1:0-2414 GCA_031415535.1 Burkholderiales bacterium
CGTTGAGCCCGCCGATCTGCATTGTCATCCCTTCACCAAACTCGACCGTTTTGTGGTCGGTGCGGTCGATGATCGAGCGCTGCGCTGGGCACCGAATGTGCGGCTTCACATCCTGATTCAGGAGGTATTGAGCTCGGTCACAGTGCGCGCCGATCCGAAACGTAACAGCGTAAAGTTCAGTGCTCACGGCACCGGTTCCAAGCAGCACGATCTGCTGGTGTTGAAGCGCCCCACGCCAATTGACTTCGAGCGCGAACTCAGCGAAGTCCTGGCGGCCGCCGAGCTGCGCGGCGAACGCTTCCCTGAGATTGTCAGTCAAATCGAAACCTCCTGGTCGTTCTGGCATTCGCTGGTGCCTCTGCGCACTGCTCGGATGACGCAGACTCAGATTTTGCTCGATCTCGGCGTCGAGTTATGCACCTATATCGGCATGCGATTCAAGAATGATTTCGCTTGTTACCGGCCAGTCGAATTCTCGCCGCAAGTGCAGCCGGTCATTCCTACGCCCGGTCACGGCAGCTTCCCGATGGGTCATGCAGCGCAGGCCTTTGTCGTCGCACGACTGTTGCATAGGTTAATCGTCAGCGCCAGCGGCGGCAAAAAAATTGATGCCAGTCTGAGCGCGCTGATTGTTCAGTGTTATCGGCTCGCCGAACGAATCAGCTACAACCGAATCGTCGCGGGCGTACATTTTCCAATCGATCTGATTGCTGGGGCGCGACTGGGTATTGCGATTGCCAATCATCTGTTCACGGCCGGCGCAGACAGCAACGGATCTCTGTCGCCGATTAGCCCCGTCGATTCCTCGAATACCGAGGTCTGGATGAATCTGAATTTCGACGCCCGCTCGGCCAAGCCTGCTGACCCGGCCAGTCTGCTGGGCCAGGCCAATAGTTTGGCCCAGCAAGAGTGGGCGATTCTGGCCAAGGCGGTCGCCGACAAAAAGGCCCAGGCATGACCCAAACACCGGTGACGATTCCCGGACCAGTGAACCGGGATCCGTATCTTGACATCGCACAGGCAATTGGCTTTGCCGATCACCAGCTTGATCGCGATCAGATCGCCGTCATCATCGAACTCGCGGCCGGCGCAAACTTCGTTGCAGTATCGAATGAACTCGGCCCGACCGGGCAGGTTGAGGACGCCTATGCGAGCTTCTCGAGCGCTTCGAGCACTTCGAGCGACCCGAGCTCCGCAAGTCGCTTCGCGTTTGCGACCGCCAAAGTGACAGCCGCCGGTATCAAGATACTTCAAAAGAGCAAGCGCGTGGCCCGCTTCGAGTTGGCCGCGCAGTTGCGACCCTCCAGAATGCCGGCCGGCAGAGTGCCGCTCGATCGCGAACTACGAAACGCGCACGTCGACGGGAGCGAAGTAAACGACGAACGCGCCGAGCGTGACGGACGCGACAGAGGACCGGAATCCAAACAACCGCAGCGAAAAGTGCTGCTAGCCATGATCGACACCGGCTGCCCGTTCGCGCATCCCTTGTTGAGCCAGCAGCATCGCCCCGGCGAGCCTGGTGTGACCCGCGTCAGGGCCATTTGGGATCAGGACGACGCACCCGACTTCGCTGGATTTTCTGAATCACCGGTCGGGTTTTCATACGGCGCAGTCGCCCAACGCAAGCAATTGAACAACGCCATCTCGGCTGCGAATGGCAATCAAGCACGATGCTACGAGTTGGTCGGTTACCGGGAAATGAAGCGACTCGGGTCGCACGGATCGCACTCGCTCGGCCTGATGCTGGGCTACGGTCAGTCGCAGGCACCCCCGGTGTATTCGGGTGCCGTCACACCCGATATCGTCTTCGTGCAATTACCGAGAACGCTGCTCTTCACGCCCTCGAAGGCGGTTCTGGCCCGCTACATCCTTGACGGCTTGATCTGGATCGCCAATCAGCGTCAGGACACCGAAGAGCTTATCATTTCAATCGGTCGCGGCTCGCCACTGGGTCCGCATGATGGCAGCTCGATTCTTGAGGCCGCCATCGATCAGTTCGTATCGTTGCTGGCGGACAAACTAAACGGAATTTACATTGCAGCCGGCAATGAGTTCGACTCCGAACTACACTTTGAGGCAAAGCGCACGCCGCAGCGTTGCGCCGAAATGCTGTGGCGCGTTCCGCCGGGCAGTGAAGCGCCGGCCTTTATGGAGCTTTGGTTGCCCACTGACGACACCGGCCGGGTTGATATTGCTGTCACCCTGCATTCACCCGATGGTGAAATCGCACTGAACCTTCGAAGCGACGCCCATGCCATCTGGCCCTCGGCCCAGTCTTGTGTGGCGGCAGCAAGTTTTGTGCGCTGGCACGGCGACCAATCGCGACTGTGCGTGTTGCGCCTCGCGCCGTCCCTGGTCCACGGCGCGGGGCCGCGATGCGCAGCAGGCGACTGGAAGCTCACGCTATCGGTCAA
>JANORY010000835.1:0-6658 GCA_031415535.1 Burkholderiales bacterium
GGTCGATCAGATAATCGTTCGAGCGGTTGCGGCGCGGTACCCAGTTGCTGTCCATTTCTGGGTAAATCACCGCGCCCTTGTCGTACGAGGCGCGATCCTCGCTGGTCAAGGGCCGCTCCGGGTTCCAAGTGTAGACGTAGACCCAGCAAAGGTGGTCGTCGATCGGAATAAAGGTTTGGCCGTGATAGCTCTGGCCGGCCGCCGCACTCGGCGTGTACGCATGCGCGGGCAGCAAAAACTGCGCCACCCGCCAGTAGGTTTCGCCGGGGTCGGCGCGGCGCGTGCCGGCCAAAATGAGTCCGGCGTCATGCGCGGCAACGTGATAGCGCGGGCGCGAATCGTCGCGCATCCAGCGCACATGATCATGATTCATCGTGCCACGCGCGTAGCCTTGAAATACGCGATTGGTCTTTTCTTTGAGATCGTCGCTCGATTGCGTAACCAATTGATGCAGAAACGAGAAGTGCGCGGTGTCGACGCCGCCCTCGACCGCCTGTGCCCAATTGCATTCCTGCAGCTTTTTCGATACATAGCGATGCGAGGCGGGTAGCTTGGCGAATTCCATTTCAGGCAGCGCCGGTGGAGTCGTTCGCGGACCCATATAGACCCAAACAAAGTCACCCCAATCGCAGGCCGGGTAGGCCTTGATTCGGGCGCGTTCACAGACCTGTGTCATCTGCGCCAGGTCAATGGTCGGCGCATCCAGGCACTCGCCGCTGATTGCGAATTTCCAGCCGTGGTAAGCGCATCGGATACCGCCGGCTTCATTGCGACCGAAGAAGAGGCTCGCGCCGCGATGCGGGCAGACCGGATCAATCAGCCCGATGCGGCCGGCGCTGTCGCGCACCGCCAGCAGTTCTTCGCCCAGAATTTTTACCCGCACTGGCGGGCAGTCTGGCTCGGGCAGTTGAGACGCTAGCAGCACTGGCAACCAGTAGCGACGAAACAGATTACCCATCGGCGTGCCGGCGCCGGTTCGAGTCAGCAGTTCGTTCTCGGTGGCGCTTAACATGGCACGGCTCCTTCGATCATGATTCAACGATACCAGTTTGGCAGGCAATTCACCCTGAAGGGGGGGCGTGTGGAGTCGAATTGGCAAAATGCGCAGCAAGGCAACTCGGTGTTTGGCAGTTGTAAGTCAACGATAAACAGTGAAGAGCACGTCTACCGTGCCCAGGACCGATATCTGGGCGAAAACGGTGAGGAATACCGGATTGGCTTTATATTTCGATTTTGTCGTTGTGAAGATAGCGAAAATCCCGCGATCCCGCTCGCAAAATTTCCCCAGTCAGCGAGCGGTTTCGGTTCAGGTTGGTTCAGGATACAAGGCCCAGGCTGATTCTCGGCCGCCAGGAACGGTCGCGCAGGCAGCCGGTCGCGCGCCGCTGAGGCCGATCGAATCGAGCGTCAATATTGGATAGGGCGGACTCAGAAAACGTGTTGCAGCGGCCTTTGGCCGCGCGCAGACGCCCGAGGTGGTGGCTTCGCTTGCTAGCCCATATGGGTGAGGAGCTTCTCGATCACTGGTGCCTCGGGAATTGCCGCAATGATCTTAAGCCGGCCGCTGCGGTTCGGGCATGCCCAAGATCGAGGTCAAAGACCCGCTTGAGTAGCTGGTCGAATGGCGGGTGTCAACACATAGTCATTATTAGCCTGACTCAAGAAGTTTCTCCAAGCAGGACTCAAGGCGCATCGGTCGACGAAACGCAGTCGTGTATCGCGGTGACGAAATGCTCTGCGGCGAATACGTCCAGCTTACACAACTCGAACACATCTTGACATGGCGCAGCAGGCCGGGGGTTATCGCCGCCTACTGCCGGAATGTCAATTGGATAGCTGCTAACCACTAGGAAATTTCCACCCGTGTCCAGAACGGTGTTTCCTTCGGTGTCGACAAGATGGGCGTCTGCTAGGCCCGCTACGACCGGCTTAGTATGCCCCGTGAAGGAATGACCAAAAATGATTTTGAACCTCGGTTAGATCGATAGCGCAGGCCCGGGCAGAAATTTCTCTTCTCATCGGCGTAATAAACGGATGGAAGGCTCACTTTAAATCCTGTGGCGTCAGCTCGGCCGATATTGAGAATTTGGTACAACGGACAGACGGTGGGTAGCGAAAGCAAAGGCGGCGGTTTTTGACGACTTTGGTTGAATCGCCGGGCTATGCGGCATGCAAGCGCCTGCGTGACTGCGGTCGGGAGAGGGGCGCGATCGTGAGTCCCAGGCCCATTGCCTTCAGGATTGCTATCAGCGTCTCAAGTTCGGGATTGCCCTCGGCCGACAGCGTGCGATAGAGCGTCTTTGGGTTCAAGTTGGCCAGTCGCGCGACACCGGCGACGCCACCGAATGCTTGTGCCAACTGTCGCATTGCTATGAGCAACTCGTCCTGGCGGCCATCTTTAATGATGGCGTTCAAGAACTCGGCGGCGAGTTGCGGGTCGTCGCGAAACATTGCCGAATTGGCTTCGTCGTTTGGGATCGCTGCTACTGGTTTCTTGATCTGAGTCATGCCTAAACCTGCTGTTCCTGAAAGTGCCGCCAATACCGCTTGGCTCTTGCGATGTCTCGAGGTTGGGCGCGTTTTGTGCCCGCACAAAGAAGCACGCAATGTCTATCGCCGAACACTGCGCAATACACGCGGTAACCGGGTCCAAGATGTAGTCGTAGTTCGAGCACGCCGCCGCCGACGGTTTCGCAATCTCCAAACTGGCCAAGTTCCAAAAGATTGAGTCGTCGAAGTATCGCGATTTTCGCGGACCTGTCCTTTAGGGATTCCAGCCAGTCGCCGTAGGGACAGCGGCCTGCCGACGTTACGTACCTGACAACATTGTATTTCATGGTAGCTTATAAGCGAACTTATGGCAATGAAAATCTGTTGAGTTACGGGCTAGATTGCGGGTGTTTGGGTTTTTGGGCAATTGAACGTATTGCCTAGTCCGATGCGTCTCAGTTTGGTGCATTGGCGCAATCCGCACGCGGCGGCTAGGATTTCTGAGCGTTGTTGTCGCCGGTGAGTCATTCTTTACAGCCACGGTTGTCAGAGACGTGGCACGAGTGGGAGGTGAGTTTGCTCGCAAAACTTCCTCTGTCAGCGAGCGGTTTTAGTTCAGGTTGTTTCAGGGTAAAAGGCCCAGATTGATTCTCAGCCGCCGAGGACGGTCCGGCAAGCAGCCGGTCGCGCGGCCGCTCAGGTCGATCGAATCGAGTGGCATTGTTGGGGGTAGGGCTGACTCAGAAAACGTCTTGCAGCGCTCGCTTGGCGGATTGGTCACCACCAGCGCGGACTGGCGCTGCATGAACTCCAGTGGCGAAGGGTTGCCGGTTGATTCAGGCGATCGTCCAAACCAACAGCAGGTTATTGGCGGGCATCTGACAACGTTCACGCAGTACAAATCCGTAACGCGCCGCCTCGTCGACGACGGCGGGCAGGTTACGCAAGCCCCAACTTGGGTTACTAGCACGCAGACTCTTATCGAACGCCTGATTGCCATCCGAGGTAACAACATCATCCTCAAGATAGGGTCCGTACAACACCAGCAATCCGCCGGGCGTCAGATGACGAGCGCTGCCTTGCATCAAACCCGAGCAAGTTTCCCAGGGCGATATATGCAGCATGTTGGCGCAATAGATGAGATCAAAGGGAGCCTCGAATGCTGAGCCCGCGGGAGGCCAGTCAGGCGCTAAGACGTCGAGTGACAGGGCAGGCAATACGTTCGTCAATCCAGCCTCAAGCACTGCCGCCGCGATTCCAGCCAGGTCGTTCACTGAAAAGTCGTTCGCCGGAAGATCACTCGGCTGCCAGGTCCAGCCAGTCAACTTGCGAGCGAACCAGACAACATGCTGGCCGGTTCCTGATGCGATTTCCAGCGCGTGGCCGCGCTCCGGCAATAGCCTCTGAAGTTGCTCCAGTATGGGTTGCTTGTTTCGGTCAGCGGCGGGGCTGAATCGGAGCGCAGACATGGTCGGGTCGACTTTGGGATTGGTGGCAATCCCGCCAGCATAACCGCCAGCGTTACCAGACTTTGTGTGCAGGCGGCATAAGCAGGCGGCGTATCCGGGCGGCGTATGCGGAAACCATGAGCAGACAGGGCGGTCCGCTCTGCTAGACTCAAAACCCATCGCCAAACCGAGGTGACCGTTCATGGTTCTGCGCTTTCTTGAGCACACACCACGGTCGCCGCACTGGTCATGTAGACTGGTCAAACCGGCTTGAATGAGAACATGACCAGTCGATCCCATTCGTTGACGTCGATTCAAAGCCGAGATATTTTTCAGCGCCCCTCGCACCGCCCGAGTTGCTAAACTACTTGAGGCTCCTCAAAAAACGGCCCACCGTAAAAAGCAGCCTAGCTAAATTTTTTTTAGCACCGTGTTGGTCCTTTGCAACTGCGTGTGTAGCCTGAGCTGCGCGGACGCGCCCGGTCTTACCTGGTGACCTGGGCTACACTCGACCGATGACATTCGAAGTAACCGACATCGCGCTTGCGGGTGCTGCGCATGCCGAACGGTACGACGCAAGGATCCTCTCCGAGGCCGTGTGGGCCACGCGCATACAGTTCGCCGCGCTCGGTATGCTGGGTGGTGCCTGGGGCGTGCACATCCCGTCGGTCAAGACGCAGTACGCACTCGGCGAGGCCATGCTCTCGACGGTGCTGCTCGCCGCTGCCAGCGGCGCGGTGATTTCGCTATTCGGCGCTGGCCGGCTGATCGGCCGCATCGGCGCCCGCAAGGCCTGCGCACTGGCGGCCGCCGTGATGGGCGTGCTGCTCGCCCTCGCGCTAGTTTGGGGCAGCCTCTGGCTGATGCTTCCAGCGATGCTGTTGTTCGGCATGGCGATGAGCCTGTTCGACGTGGCAATCAACACCGAGGGCACCGCACTCGAAAGCCTGTCGGGCCGCCTGGTGATGAGCAATCTGCATGCGATGTTCAGCGTTGGCGCGATGGCAGGCGCGGCGTCTACCGGTGTGCTTTTGCATGTCGGCGTCGACCCGTCGGTGCAGCTTGCGACGATCGGCATCGCCACAGCGGTGGTCGTCATGCTGGCCGCGCGCTGGATGCTCGAAGCGCACCCGGCGTCTGCTGACGAAGAACCGCAGCAGCACTTTGCCTGGCCGCGCGGCATGCTGCTGGTGATCGGGTTGATGATCTTTGCCGGCATGAGCGCCGAGGGCGCGATGTACGACTGGTGCGTGCTCTACCTCAAGCAGGAGGTGCACCTCAGCCAGGATGTGGCGGCAATGGGTTACGCCGCCTTCACCGCAGCGATGGCGGCAGCCCGCTTCGGTGGCGACGCACTGCGCCGCCGCTACGGCGAGCGCAACCTGCTGCGTGCCGGCGCTGGCCTGTCGGCCGTGGCGATGGCGGTGGTGCTGGCAAGCGGCAATGCGGTGGTGTCCATCGTCGGCTTCGCGCTCGTCGGCGCCGGCCTGGCACCGGTCGTGCCGATCCTCTTCAACGCCGCGACGCGTGTGCCCGGCACGAGCCGCGCAGCGTCAATCGCTGCGGTGTCGTCAATCGGTTATGCGGGCTTCATGATCGGCCCACCGCTGATCGGCGGCATGGCACAGGCGCTCTCGCTGACGACGGCGATGTGGGTCGTGGTGCTTGCCTCGGCTCTGCTGGCGATCGGCGCGCGCAAGGTCGGCTGAACACTGCAGGTCATTCGAAACGATGGGCTTGGCTCGTCATTTCACGCTGTGCGCTGGCGTACGAACGCGAACGGGCCAACGTCATGGGTCAAGTGGTGTCGAATCGGTCTTTTTGCTGGACTTCGAAGTTTTAGCGATCATTGCGACTTCGAGATCAAAATTCATCAGGATAGGGAGGATAGGAAATTCAAACGGCGTTTTTGCACTTGCTGCAGCCGGCAGCTGCAGCCGGCGATGTACCCGAATTGAGAGTCAGTCGGTGAACGACTGGTGGAATTGTTGCCAAAACACCGCGCTCGTCGAGGGTGTACGGCTCAAAGTGTAAGGCCACTGGCGAGTTGACCGTGCAGATGCACACTGGTACGCAGCCGGTCTCACAGCTGCTGAAACCACAGCCGCTAATGTTTCTCATCGCATCGAATCAGGTTGACCTCAGGCCGTGTACAGCGGCATTTGCCCACGCGCCGACACCCGAGGCGGTGCACGCGCCTCCAGGCCCATGTGAGTGGGAATTTTCTCGATCACCTCTGCCTGGACCACCTCCAGAATCGCGGCGATAAACTTCCATCAACGCGGCCAGGCGCTGCATGAACTCCAGCGGCGACATCACCAAGTGCGTAGTGCCGTCGCGCCAGGGACGAGGGGTTAGGCCTCATCTGCGCTGCCTTGAACTACTTCCGAGAGGCAAAGAAGTAGCCCAGGTCCATCGCCTCTTGATTGGTGAGCATTCCAAGCCCACCCTCGGCGGGGTGATCCCGCTTCTTATCTCTGAACCCTCTGAGGTTCTTTTCGGTATACACCGGATTCTGGCCGGCGAGTCTTGGTGACAGGTCTTCCCCCTGGTATGCCGCCCCGTGACAGGTGCGACAGCCTCGAGCATCGGCAAGGGCTTGGCCCAGCGCTACCCGACTGGGATCGAAGCGGTGAGGGAACGCGGAAACAGGCCGTTCAGCGAACATGTTGGCTAGCTCCACAACGACCTCATCGCTCAGCTGGTTTGCCTGGTCAAAC
>JANORY010000836.1:0-9290 GCA_031415535.1 Burkholderiales bacterium
GGTCACCGAGCGCCGCGCCGAGGTCGCCGCCTGCCAGGACGGTTCGCTGCCGCTCGAGCCGTATCAACTGGTGTCGCAAAACAAGGTCGAACCGTTTCTGAAAGAAGTCGCTGAACGTTCTCCCAACGTGACCGTTCGCTACGGCTATGCGCTGACTGATTTTGAGCAGGACGCAGACGGCGTCACCGTCAGCGTGCGCAAGGACGATGGAGCCTTGCTTGCGCACCGAGCTTCGTATCTGGTCGGTTGCGATGGCGGCGTCAGCACGGTCCGCAAGCGGCTGGGCATTGCCCTTGAGGGTCAGGGACGACTACGCGAACTGCGGCAAGTGATCTTCGGCTCCGAGGATTTGTACGAGCGGATACCGGTTGGCAAGGGTCGGCACTACAACTTTGTTGACGGCTCGGTAATCGTTGCGCAAGGCGATCGCAAAGAGTTCACCTTGCATACTGCGCTGCCCGAAGACACCGACTTCGTGGCGGTGTTGCGCGCCTTGATTGGTTTCGATTGTCAGTTGGAAATTCGCAAAGTCATGACCTGGCGTCACCACTTATTGCTGGCGCAACGTTATGGCGACGGCCGAGTGTTCATGGCGGGCGATGCGATTCACCTGGTGATCCCAACCGGCGGACTCGGCATGAACACCGGCCTGGGCGATGCGATCGATTTGTCCTGGAAGCTTGCCGCCAGAGTGCACGGTTGGGGTGGCCCTGAACTGCTGGCGTCTTACGATGCTGAGCGCCGGCCGGTTGGAGCACATAACGTGGCGGCGGCCGGATGGGCTGCGCAAGGCGTCGGCATTTGGCGGGCGCTGGTGACCCCACAAATCCACGAGGACAGCGTGGCGGGGGCTGCGCTGCGCCAGGAAGTGGCGGCTTCATTTCAGATTAACCACGGCCGGATGCACGGCATGCGCGGCGCCGAGTTCGGTTACTCCTATGCCGGGTCGCCACTGATCGCCGAAGAACCTTGCCCTGTCGCGCAGTGGGACACCAACCATTACCAGCCGCATGCGCGGGCCGGCATGCGGCTGCCGCATCTGTGGTTAAAGGACGGCCGCGCGATTCAAGATTTGCTGGGCGACGGCTTCACCTTGCTCGATTTGCGCGGTGACTGCGACACCCTGGCGTTGGAGCAGGCGTTTCGCACCCTCGGTGCGCCGCTTGAGGTGCTGCGTCTCGACGAACCGAAGATGCGCCAGGTTTATCGCCGATCCGTGTTGCTGTTGCGCCCGGACCTGCACATTGCATGGAGCGGTGACGCGCCGCTGCCGCAGGCCGAGGCCTTGGCAAAGCGAGTGCTGGGACATTAACTCACGGCAACTGCAAAAAAGAATCGCTCGATGGTGTCTACATGGACTATGGCGGTGCCAGTATCGCCTTCAAGCTGGGCTGCGTCGCAAGACTGGTGCGATGTCCTGAACGATATACTCCTGAGGAGTTCAATCCATCGCGTGGTCTGCTGCGAGTTCAATGGCAAGTGAGTTCTTCATGACTTCCATTCGCTTATTGGCGCGGTTGTTTGCCGCATTGTCGACATTGGTGCTCGCCACCGGCGCGGCTTCGGCCCAGGAAAAGCTGATTCCGATCAAGCTAGGTCTGTGGGAAGTGACTTCGAAAAGCGCGACCATGGATGCAGCGCGCGTCATGATGCAAGAGCAAATGAAAACGATGCCGCCCGAGCAACGCGCGCAGATGGAAAATCGCATGGGTGGGCTTGGCGCGGGCCCGCGCAAGGTTTGTGTCACCAAAGATATGATCGAAAAAGGCCTTGTAGGTGAATCACAATCGAAGGACTGCGATGCGACGACAACCTGGAAGGGCAGAAGCTCGGTCACGGATTTCAAATGCAAATCCGGTCAAACCGGCCGTACCGAGTTCAACTACCCGAACCCTGAGACATATTCGGGGGTGGTCGATATTAAAAACGCCGAGCGCACCGATCGTCCTGACCGCTCGGGGAAAATTGAACTGGCCGGCAAGTGGTTATCGGCCGACTGCGGCGATGTGGTGCCGCGAGTCACTGGGATGACTCGGCCACCGCAAAAACCCTAGTCCAGACCCAATCCATTGCGTTGAGCAGCCCGCTAACGGAACCACCGGCATGCTCTGCAAAAGCGCATTAGCGGGCGGTTACTTTTTTCGCGTTTACGCGGCCGACCACACTTTTGTCGACCTTGAACTGAGGCATGACGATCTTGAGGTAACCATATCACCCCAGGCAATGGCCTCGTTCTATCAGATCGGCGAAGATCACGTGCTCGATCACAGTCAGCAAGTACTCGGTTTGCGATCTGCCAGACCCTGAGCTTCGATCGAAAAACGACCAAGATTCGCGGTGTGATGTTACTGGTCTTCAGGTTGCGATCGAATTCGCTCTTACGATAACCGAAACCTTCTCGAAGTCGGGATTGCAGGGTTCGGTTTCGCGCGATTCATCCAGATTGCGCAGTTCGCCCTGTCACGTACCTGGCAAACAATGGCGAAAACTGGCCAGGCCGGCCGAGTTGGTAGACCGTCTCTTCAAGTCGTCTTCGATCTTGACCGGGAGCAGCGCTCGTAGTTACTCAGTTTGCCAGGGTGCGATCGGCCTGCGGGGCATAATTCTGGTGCGGCAGGTTTCTCGACTGAAAATTGCTAGCCTCTCGCCTCGCGAAAGCCCCGCATGAACCAGCTCATTCGTTTGCATTCCCTCGATAATCTTCGCGCGATCATGATGTGGCTCGGCATCGTGCTGCATGTCTCACTGAATCACGTGGTCGGTCCGGCGCCGACGCAATGGCACGATAAGCAGTCGACCTTGGCCGCAGACTTGTTGATCGCCTTCATTCACAGCTTTCGAATGCCGGTGTTTTTCATCTTGGCTGGTTTTTTCGTGGCGATGCTAATCGAGCGTCGCGGGCCGGCTGGCATGCTCAAAAATCGGCTGCGCCGCCTGGCTTTGCCTTTCGTGATTTTTTGGCCAGTACTCTTCGTTTTGACGGTGCTGCTAATAATGCTGTTCATGCATCAAATGGTTCGCGGCACTTGGGGGCTCGATCCCGCGCTCGTTCCGCCGCCGCCCGACGGTGCGATCTTGAACACCATGCATCTGTGGTTTCTGTACTTGTTAGTCTGGTTTTGCGTGCTGACTGCATTGCTTTCACGAATCACGAACTACTTGCCCAATGGGCTGGCACAGTTCGTTGGCGACAGCTTGTATCGTCTGGGGGCGAATTGGTGGGGTGTCGTGATCTTGGCGTTACCGCTGGCAGTGTTCGGGGCGTCGTTCCGGGCCGGGATTGTAATGCCGGGCGGATCGTTCGCACCGCCCTTGGCCGAGTGGTTCCACAATGGCTTGTTTTTCGCGTTCGGCTTGGCGTTCTATCGCTACCGTGGCGCGCTGCTGCCGCGCTTCGTCAAGGCTTGGCCGGTCTATGCGGCGACTGGCGGGTTGTTCTTCATCGCCTGGCTGGTGCTGTTTCAGTTGCTGCAGAGCCAGTCGATTTCGATTCCGCAACCGCAGTTCTGGCAGGCGTTTCTCTACAACTGCGCTACTTGGGCTTGGAGCTTTGCGCTGATCGGCGCATTCGCACGCTATCTGCCAACGCAAAACAAGTATCTTCAGTACATGGCCGATTCGTCGTACTGGGTGTACCTGATCCACATGCTCGGCACAATCGGCTTCGGCGCGATGTTGTGCAACCTGGCCTGGCCGGCCTTACTCAAAATGGGCGTCAACATGGCTGCGACAACTTTATTGGGCTTGCTCAGCTACCAACTGCTGGTACGTCACACGCCGATTGGCGCTTTACTCAACGGGCGGCGAACGGCTGTGTGAAACGGCTGCCGGGCGGCGGCGGCGCTGCGCCGGAAAGAGAGCGCGCAGGGTATAGGTCAACGGAGCCCGCAAGGGTGAATTCGATATGATTAAAGTCAGACCGGAACGCTTGAAGAAGTAATTTACGGGCTATCTACCAGAGCAGACGCGCACCGAGCAAGGTCATGGCCGGATCAAGGCTCACTAGCGTGGCGTTCTCTATTTCCGATTGAGCGACCAGCATGCGATCAAACGGGTCGCGATGTTCGTTAGCGTAGGCGCCTGCACGTAGCGCGTGCTGATGATTCATCGGCAAATGGGTAAATCCGTCTGACGTTACCAGTTCATTAAATTGCCCAAGGGCGTTATTCGCCTCCGGCAACTTTCCAATTCGATACTTGGTCGCAATTTCCCAAGCACTTGCAGAACTGACCAGGACGACGTTACTTTCATCGGCGATAGCATTGCTGGCCTTCGCCGATAAGCGATAGTCGTTTGTCCACCACCATAAGAGCGCATGGGTATCGAGCAAAAGTTTCATGTCGATCGCTATTCCCAGGCTTTCACTTCGGATTCGGGCAATGGTTCAAAAAAAGCTGCGCCAAGCGTCATCGTCAGGCGGCCGGGCTGCCGTTTCGGCGTTGCAGTCGCGAGGGGGACCATCCGGGCATATGGCTTACCGGCTTTGGCCAGGATAATTTCCTGACCGCTGTGAGCTTGTTCCAACAGTTGGGAGAAGCGGGTTTTTGCTTCATGGACGTTGATGATGATAGTCATGATGGCAACTTGGAATAGTAGGAGAATTTGAATTATGACTTAGTCAATAGACTTAGTCTAGTAAGGGGTGATCAAACCGAGCGCCCGTAGTGCGCACGAATGATGCCTCTGCCCCAGGGGGCGAGCACGGCAGTTCCGGAATAGCCATTGGCTTGGAAGTGGAAACGGTCATTCAGCAGGGTCCAGCGATCAGCCGCTGCGCGCAACGCTATTAAGCGCCGGGACACCCAAGTCGCCGCGAAGCGAACCCTTGATGCCGAGCAAAACTCGAGTAACGCCGCGAGATGGCAGTGCTCGCAGCCACTAGCAACGACAATCGTCTGGTCCAGTTCCTTGCCCAGAAGCAGGCCTGTTCCGCTATCTAGCACCTGATCGGATTACGCTGAAGTGACACCTGGAGCCATCGCGGAGTCAATGGAAGCCGGTACAACTGCAGCAGCAGTCGCCCGAGATGCAAATTGAACTGGTTGCCTCAGATCAGATTAGTAATTTGTTGCGGCGGGAGGCTGACATCGCAGTACGAATGGTGCGGCCCGATCAGAGTTCCTTGATCGCCCGCAAGATCGGTTCGTTAAGCCTGGGCTTGTATGCCAGCAACGACTACTTGAAACGATTCGGTACGCCTGTGCGTGCCAGCGATTTCGACAAACACCGATTGATCGGTTACGACACCAGCGACATCATCATTCGATCGTTCTGCGAAACCTCGGTGCGATTCGTGCGTGGCTTGCCTGCTCGAATGCATACGCATAAGCGATTAGTTTTGATTCACTCCAAGGGCCTGCCACGAACGACAGACCGACCGGCAATCCATGAACCTGACCCATTGGTACCGTGATGTGCGGATAACCGGCAACAGCCGGTGCGAATCCAACAATACCGCCCACCGAATGATCGCCCAATACCCAGTCGATCATTCCGGCCGGACCCCGGGTTGGTGCCACCAGTGCGTCCAGTTGATCCTTCCTCAGTGTGGCATCAATACCTTGTGGCCCGGCGAGTTCGCGAGCACGTTGCTGCGCTTCGACATAGGCGGTGTCGCTCAGTGGGCCTTTGGTTTGAGCCTCATAAAAATAGCTCTGGCCGAAATACGGCATCGTACGTGCACTGTGCAATTCGTTGAATGCGATCAGTTCCTCAAGCGACTTGGGTCCGGTTCCTTTTCGAAGCGCCAGGTAGCGGTTAATGCCGTCCTTGAACTCGTATCGCATCAGTAGCGATACATCCTGGCCGAATCGTCCCTGCGTTGCAATCTCGACGCCGTCGACGAGCACGGCACCCTGGGCGCGCAACGTATTCAGAGCCGCTTCGAACACGGCATCCACAGCGCTGTGAAAACCGGCGGCCTTGCGTAACACACCGATCCGAGCGCCTTGTAGACCGTTTTCGTTCAGAAAACGCGTGTAGTCCGGTGCTGCCTGGTCCTTGGTAGCTGCGGTCGCTGGATCATTGGCATCGTAGCCGGCCAGCACGCTTAACAAAGCGGCGGCGTCGGCCACTGTGCGTGCCATCGGACCGGCAGTGTCCAGGCTCGCCGCCAGCGGAACGATTCCCGAGCGTGAGACCAGACCTAGCGTCGGCTTGATACCGACGATTCCATTAACGCTGGCCGGACTGACGATTGAGCCACTGGTTTCGGTGCCTACCGCGAGCGCGGTCAAACCGGCTGCCACCGCCACGGCCGAGCCTGAGCTTGAGCCGGACGGGCTACGATCCAGTACGTAAGGGTTGCGCGTTTGGCCGCCGCGCGTGCTCCAGCCGCTGGTTGATCCACGGCCTCTGAAATTGGCCCATTCGCTTGGATTGGTTTTGCCCAAAATGATGGCACCAGCGCTGCGCAGGCGGCTGACAATGAAGGCATCCTGCTCAGGCCGGGAGTCGGCTAATGCTAGCGAGCCCGCCGTGGTCAGCAGGTCGTCGGCGGTGTCGATATTGTCCTTGAGCAACACGCTTATGCCGTGTAAGGGGCCGCGCTGCCGATGTTCATGCTGTTGCTGGTCGAGTTGTGCCGCGATGACCATCGCCTGCGGATTTAGCTCGATGACCGAATTGAGCGCTGGACCTTTGCGATCCAATCGTTCAATACGCGCCAGGTAGTTGGCGACGAAGTCGCGAGCGCTTTGAGCACCTACCGCCATCTGTCGCTGTTGCACGGCTACAGGTAACTCGGCCAGACTCAAACTTGCGTGCGTGTCTTGCATGTTGTCTTGCACGTTTACTGCGACACAGCCGCCAACACAGCCGCCAACCGATACGATCGAAGCGAACGCCAATGTTCCCCACCAGCGCGTTCGCGCGAGCTGGATGCGACTCGATTCAACATGGGATTCGATCATGGCCTGCGGCGGTAATGGCCATGATTGTGCCTGGTTCTAAAAATTGTGGTCTTTGGAATCAGTACGATGCAACCGTCTCGTCTGCCGGGATCGTGTCAATGGTCTCTTCGCTGGACTCGTCGTCGAGCCGGCCTTGGGTCATCGCCATCATTTCGGTGACCGAAATAACGCGGCGAAAATCTGAGTAAAAGCGTACACCGGCGCGGTGAGTGGCGTACATTCTTTCAGCAGCGGCTACTGCGGCGGTTTGGTCCAACAACATCGAGGGTAGGGTGTAAACCTCGGCGGCTAATCGATCAAGCGAGCTTTCGTCGTACATTGCGTCCATGTCAGCCTTTCGGAAGGTATCCATTGGAGAAAACCTCTCCAATTTAGGCCGTCGGCTGATTTTGCATGTGACGTTTTTAACGTGACAAGCTTTGATCGCGTCCGGCTGTGACATAAGTCTCGCCGGACACGAAATTTTACGGGTCCTTTCAGCGACTATCGGTCAGTTTGGTCGCGTGAACGGATCGCCTGTATCTCATCGCGAAGCCGATGGTCCCATCGGGCCAGCTCAAACAACCGTTCGTCTTCGAGCCGATATCGATAGGCCAGCTTGAATTTTGCCCATGCCGGCGGCAGCCAGTCGAACAGAGCCGCCGTTGCGCGCAAGAAGACCAGCATGGCGAGCACGGCCAGGGTCCAGGCACCAATCCATTGGTAGGCAATTTCGCCTTCAATCGGTGCCACTAACCAAGCTGTCAGCGCGGCCGCTACCGCCGTCGCCAGACCGACGATCGCAAATACCTGCAATGCGCCGTGGCGGTCGCTGCGTGCCAGCGCCTGAGTTAAAGAAGAATAACCAGTAAGGACCCGTTCGAGCCCGTCATGCGTTTCGGAGTAAGTACTCATGTTGTTTCCTTAGGAGAGGCAGCGTTCTGTGTTTGACGCTATGGTTCTAATTTGCGGCATTGCATCATGAATTGCAAATGATATATGGTGAGGTAATATATTCACATTAGTGATAGTTATATCGATGAATTTCAGAACCCTCGACTTAAATTTGCTGCGCGTTTTTGACGAAGTCATGGCCGAGCGCAATCTGACGCGTGCCGCGCGCAACCTGTCGATGACGCAGCCGGCAATCAGCAATTCAATCAAGCGGCTGCGCGAACATATTGGTGATGAACTGCTGGTGCGCTCGGGCTATGGTGTGGTGGCGACGCCCTTGGCCGAGAAGCTTTGGCCGGTGATCCGCGACGCCTTGGCGGGCCTGCATGAGGCCATGGTGCCGGATCGATTTGACGCGGCGACTGCCCGTGCCAACTTCCAGCTTGCCACGGCGGATGCCACCGCCGCGCTGCTGATGCCCGGGCTGGTGCGGCTGGTCGAAGCGCAGGCACCGGGCGTCAACCTACGCGTGTTGCCGTTGACTACGCGCGATCCGCGGGGTCTCTTGACCAGCACTGATCTTGATGTTGCGATCGGTTTTTTCCCGGTCGCGTTGGCTGCTATTACGCTGGACGGCATGCAGCAGGGCGGCGGCGAGGCGGTTCGGCACGAGCGCCTTTATGACGGTGAGTATGTCTGTGTCATGCGGCGCGATCATCCGATGGCCAAGAAAAAATTGACCCTGGACGCCTACTGCGATGCGCATCATTTACTGGTGAGTTTCTCCGGTCGGCCGTTCGGCTTTATTGATGAAGCGCTGGCCAATGTGCATCGCTCGCGACGCATCCTTTTGACGGTGAATCAATTCTTCACGGCCGGCCGGGTGGTTTCAAACTCGGATTTGCTGACCGTGTTGCCCCGGCATTTCCTGTACGCCAATGGCATGCAACAGGACTTTGCGATTCGCGATTTGCCGTTCAAGCTGGACCCCGTGCATATCGATATGATCTGGCACCGACGCCAGCACGGCCGGCCGGCTCATCAATGGTTGCGCCAGGCGGTGATCCAGGCGGCGCGGGAGGGCTTTAATGAGGCGCGGCAACGCAGCGATTGAATTCAGGCAATCCGGTCCAGACGACTCATGTTATCGAGAAGATCATGCAAACCGTTCATCACGCGCCTTGCATTCACCCCCCATTGCACCTCGTCTTTCGCTACGAAACTAATGAAACACCACACTAACAATCAGTCGTTGAGTTGGCGCACTCTGGGCTTAAAAGTATTGGGTGGCTCGAAAGATGTTCAAGTGACCCGCACGGATTTTGATGCACTGACGCGCGCCCGCCCAAAAATTGAGTCTCTTTGGGTGAGCGAGATGACCCATGCGCTGAAAGCCCTACCGAACGGCGCATTGCAACAACGGACCTATACCGATCCGTCGTTGCCCTTGGCCAGTAAGCTGATGTCGACCATCAACGGGTTTCTGAAGCAGTAAGCGTTTTACTG
>JANORY010000837.1:0-3821 GCA_031415535.1 Burkholderiales bacterium
ATGTTTCTCGAAGCTTTCTTCGCTTATTAGGGGTCCGCCGGTTGAACTTACCGCAAGCTTGGCGTGAAGCAACTTTTGGGCAGCCTGCAAAATATCCCAACGTCCGCCATAGTTCGCTGCGATGGTCAAGGTCATGCCGGGATTGCTCGCGGTACGCGCCTCGCCGTGCGCGATCGCCTCGCGCAGCCGCGGCTCGAGTGCGGACAGATCGCCAACCACCCGCAGGCGAACCTGATTTTTGTCGAGTTGCAATACTTCGCGCTCCAGTGCCGACAGAAATAGTCGCATCAGAAGTGACACTTCCTCGGCCGGCCGGCGCCAATTCTCCGAACTGAACGCAAACAAGCTCAGGAACTCGACGCCGCGACGCGCACAGCCCTCAACCGTGGCACGAACCGAATCAACGCCGCGCTTGTGTCCAGCAACCCGAGGCAGGTGACGACGAGTGGCCCAACGGCCATTACCGTCCATGATGATTGCCACGTGGCGCGGCACGGTATCACCAGCCACTGCAGCAGTGCCCAGCTCGGGAATGCTCTTCATTAAGCGTTTATGAACAAATCACACCGTCATCAGTTCCTGCTCTTTGGCGACCAGGACACGATCAACCTCCGAGATGAACCGGTCCGTCAGCTTTTGCATGTCTTCCTGCGCGCGGCGATCATCGTCTTCGGAGATCGTCTTGTCCTTGAGCAGTTTCTTGAATTGCTCATTAGCGTCGCGCCGCAAATTTCTGACGGCAACCTTGCAACCCTCACCTTCACCTTTAACCACTTTGGTCAGTTCACGACGACGCTCTTCGGAAAGCGGCGGCATTGGGATGCGTAACAATTCGCCAACCATGACCGGATTCAGACCGAGGTCAGATTCACGGATGGCTCGGTCGATCGCCGCGCCCATTTTCTTTTCGTAGGGCGAGATCGCGATGGTGCGCGCATCGAGTAAATTGATATTTGCAAGCTGATTGATCGCGGTCGGATTGCCGTAGTAATCAACCATGATGTGATCGAGCAAACCGGTTGAAGCGCGGCCGGTACGAATTTTCGACAGGCCGGTCTTCAGCGACTCAATCGAGCGTGTCATCTTTTGCTCGGCAGTGCTTCGAATATCTGCGACTGACATGGGTCTCCTCCTCGCTTAGCTGGGCATCTTCAAACGTGGACCAGCGTGCCTTCGTCTTCACCGTGAATGACCCGCATCAAGGCACCTTCCTTGAAAATCGAGAATACCTTGATCGGCAGTTTTTGATCGCGACACAGCGCAAAGGCGGTCGCGTCCATGACCTTCAAGTTCTGGCCGATTGCATCATCAAAACTGATCTTCTGATAACGCGTTGCGCTCGGGTCCTTGACCGGATCGGCGCTGTAGACGCCATCCACCTTGGTTGCTTTCAAAACAATCTCCACGCCCATTTCAGCCCCCCGCAAGGCGGCGGCGGTGTCGGTCGTGAAAAACGGATTGCCGGTACCGGCAGCAAAGATAACGACCTTGCCCTCCTCGAGATAACGCAGCGCTTTCGGACGAATGTATGGCTCAACGACCTGCTCGATTTTTAAGGCCGACTGCACCCGCGACGACACACCGGCCAGCCGCAAGGCGTCCTGCAACGCCAACGCGTTCATGACGGTCGCCAGCATACCCATGTAATCGGCTGTGGCGCGATCCATGCCTGCCGCACCGCCCGCCACCCCGCGAAAGATGTTGCCGCCGCCGATCACGACGGCGAGTTCTACGCCGGTATTGACGACCGCCGCGATCTCATCGCACATGCGCTCGATGGTCTGGGAATTGATTCCATAGGCGTCATCACCCATCAGTGCTTCACCGGATAGTTTGAGCAAGACGCGCCGGTAAGCAAGTTTTCGAGTCGACGGCAAAACTGATTCTGGGTTTGGCTTATTCATAGTCCAACATTATCGCGCATGGAAATCCGCCCGGACGCTGGTTGACTTCTAGTGGCGGGCAGCCGCAGCGGCCTGGGCCGCGACTTCAGCAGCAAAGTCGTTGACCTTTTTCTCGATACCCTCGCCCACCACGTACAAGGTAAAGCTGGCAATTGATGCCGACTTTGATTTCAGTAACTGCTCGATAGTGATCTTGTCGTCCTTGACAAAGGGCTGGCCTAGCAGCGTGACTTCTTTGAGGAATTTCTGGACGCTGCCTTCGACCATTTTGGCAACAATTTCAGCAGGTTTACCGGATTCGGCCGCCTTTTCCAGAGCGATCGAACGCTCGCGTTCTACCTCGGCGGCCGACACACCGTCACGATTCAGCGCGCGCGGCTTGCTGGCAGCGATATGCATTGCAATGTCTTTCCCCAGCCCTTCATCACCGCCGACTGCGTCGACCAGCACGCCAATCTTGGCACCGCCATGGATGTAGGAGGCGACCTTACCCTTGGCCGCAATATTGACAAAGCGGCGAACCGAAATGTTCTCGCCCAGCTTGCCGATCAGCGCCTTGCGGACATCCTCCACGGCTTGCCCATTAAGCAGCAATCCGCCCAATGCTTCCAGGTTGGCCGGATTTGCGCTTGCGACCAACTCGGCCAACTGTCGGGAGAAGGCCATGAACTCATCATTCTTGGCTACAAAATCGGTCTCGCAATTAAGCTCCACCATGGCAGCCAGTTTGTTATCGGGTGCCAGGTGGACGCCAACGATGCCTTCGGCTGTCACCCGGCTCGCCGCCTTGCTGGCCTTGCTGCCGAGCTTGATGCGCAATATTTCCTCGGCACGATCGAGATCGCCACTGGCCTCGGTCAGGGCCTTCTTGCATTCCATCATCGGCGCATCGGTTTTCTCGCGCAACTGCTTGACCATACTTGCGGTAATTTCAGCCATGTCTTGCTCCTAATACACATCCCGGTCAGATCAGGCGATCCGGCATCAAAGAACCGTGCCCCGATCACAACATTAAAAAAAAGGGCTGTTCAGCACAGCCCTCATCGAATCGCGCTGGCCGATCGCCGGCACCGATTCGGCATCAGACATCAGGCCTGCCGTGCTTCCTCGACTTCAACAAACTCTTCGTCGGAAGTGGTCTTGACGATTTCAGTGAGCGCCGAGGCACGACCCTCAAGAATTGCATCGGCCATGCCTTGCGCGTAGAGGCGAATGGCGCGGCCGGAGTCGTCGTTACCAGGGATGATGTAATCAATGCCCTCGGGCGAATGGTTGGTGTCGACCACTGCGACCACCGGGATACCGAGCTTGATGGCTTCGGTGATGGCGATCTTGTGATAACCGACGTCGATCACGAACAATGCGTCTGGCAGCCCGGTCATTTCCTTGATGCCACCCAGGCTCTTAAGCAGCTTCTCGTGCTCACGGGAGAACATCAGCCCTTCCTTTTTGGACATCTTTTCAAGTCCGCCGTCAGCCATGATGCCTTCCATGTCCTTTAACCGCTTGATCGACGCCTTGACGGTTTTGAAGTTGGTCAACATGCCGCCCAGCCAGCGCTGGTCGACGTACGGAACCCCGGCGCGCGCCGCTTCTTCAGCAACGATTTCGCGGGCCTGGCGTTTGGTGCCGACAAACATGATCGAGCCGCGATTGCGCGCAAGCTGCCGAACGTATTTCTCGGCCTCCTGATACTGAGCCAAGGTCTTTTCGAGATTTATAATGTGAATTTTGTTGCGATGACCATAGATGTATTTGGCCATTTTGGGGTTCCAGAAGCGGGTTTGGTGCCCGAAATGAACCCCTGCTTCCAACATTTGCCGCATGGAAACGGACATAAAAAACTCCTGATTAGGGTTAAGACTGACGCCAATCAGCGCGGACACCGGAAGACCAATTCGCACTTGCCTACTTTTT
>JANORY010000838.1:0-3999 GCA_031415535.1 Burkholderiales bacterium
TCTCGGTAATTTTCTTATGGACCGCCATCATGATGTTCGAGAACGTGATGCCGGTAATGATTGGCACTTTCTCTTTCTCAATCAGCTTGTCAACGATTTGTACCGCCACCTCGGGCTTGAGCTGGCTGTCCTCCTTGATGATCTGGACCGGGATGCCACCGAGTTTGCCGCCGTTCTGCTCGACCACCATCATCAGCGCGTCGTACTGATCCTGCCCCAGCGCACCTTGCGGGCCGGAGAGTTCGGCCATAAAGCCAATCTTTAGCGGCTGTTGGGCGGCCGCGGGCAGCGCGGCAAGGGTCAATGCGGCAAGGGTCAACGCGGACAGCGCCAACGGGGCAAACAGTGCGCGCAGATTGTTTGGTTTCATCCTGAGTCTCCGATACTTTTTAGTTTGGGTTGCTGCAAACGCCCGTATTTTGAACGCTTTTGGGCAATATACAAAGCCGACTAAGCAATCAACACTAGAAGGGCATCTGCAGGTCATGTCGGCATTGCCAATCAAGCCTTGCCTGGGTGAGTCGTTCCACAGGACGGGCAGAGCCGCTTTTCGGCTGACTGGTAGAAGGTTTCGAACAGCGGCGGCAGGTCGCGAACAATGCTCTGCAATTGCACTTCGACCCGATACAGCAAGTGGTTACAGTGCTGGCAGTACCACTCAAAGCCGTCCATCATGCCGAGCGGGCGTTGGCGTTCAATTACCAGGCACAAACTACCTGCCTGCGGGCGTTGCGGCGAATGCCGAACATGGGGTGGCAACAAGTAGACCGCGCCTTCGTTCAGCGCGATCTGGCTGCAACCCTTGGCTTCGATAATATTCAAATGGGCATTGCCTTTGAACTGGTAGAAGAACTCCTCGCAAGGATCATCATGAAAATCGGTCCGTTGGTTCGGGCCGCCGACCACGGTAACGATGAAGTCGGCATCTTCCCAGATCTGCTGGTTGCCAACCGGTGGCTTTAAGAGATCTTCGTGTTCGGCAAGCCAGCGCGGGAAGTCGAGCGGTGCACGGTTGGCGATCGGCAAGGCGTGCAGGGCGGGATTGGCGGGGTTCTTTATGGGCGATAGGGCCATGGTTCGTGTATCTTTCACTGCCTGCACTATAAAATTTGCAGATCCAGTTTAGCAGTGCAGCCTATCAAAATTTGCCATGAAATTGCTTAGTTTTTTTCTGATTTCCAGCCTCATGCTTGGGTTGTCGATTTCGCCTGGATTAGCGCAGCAGGTGCCCGACGAGCAGTGTTTTGTCGACGAGCGGCCGGTCGATCCGAGGCCTGCAATTGCCTTGGCGGGACAGTCCGGCATCATGCGCTGTGTGCACACTACCAGCAAGGCGCGGCTGCGCGAAGTTGAGTTTGTCGAGGGCCGATTGCTGCGCCAGTCAGAGTGGAATGAACTCGGTCAGCGCCTCGACACCAGTTTTCATCCGAACGGCGCGGCGCGAACCCGCGCCCGCCAGGTGGTATTCGACGGCGGCCCCGCTTGGGATCGAGAAGAATTCTGGGCCAGCGGGCTATTGCGCCTGCGCGGTACTTATCTGCAAGGCGAGGGCGCGCAGGGCTTGGTACAGATTTTTCATGAAGCCGGACCACTGGCCAGCGAGGTCTGGTACGACAAGGGAGTCGCACTGCGCCGCAAGCGTTTTGGCTTGGATGGACGGCAGACCGCCGATGAAGAATACCTGGCCGACGGCCAGATCAAATCGCTGATGCAGCGCTTTTAGCAATTCTGGATAATCGCCAAAGTTAGGCATAATTTGCGCCTGAATGGTGCGCCACCCGGAGCGTACTGGGTAGCTCAATGGGGAATTCAATGGAATCGCTGAAAAATGGTGCCGACGTCGTCTTTGTTTTGCTCGGTGCCATTATGGTGCTGGCCATGCATGCGGGGTTTGCGTTCCTGGAACTCGGCACGGTTCGCTACAAAAATCAAGTCAATGCGCTGGTCAAAATCCTGGTCGATTTTTCGGTATCGACCATTGCCTATTTTTTCGTTGGCTACTCGGTCGCCTATGGCGTCGGGTTTTTCAGCGGCGCGGAAACCTTGACCGAGCGTAACGGCTATGAATTGGTGAAGTTTTTCTTTCTGTTGACCTTTGCCGCAGCGATCCCGGCAATTGTCTCGGGCGGCATCGCCGAGCGCGCTCGATTCGGCCCGCAAATGTTCGCAACTGCAGTCATGGTCGGTTTGATCTATCCGTTCTTTGAAGGCATTGCCTGGAACAACCGCTTCGGTGTGCAAGACTGGATCAAGGCGAGTTTTGGCGAGAACTTTCACGACTTTGCCGGTTCGGTGGTGGTGCATGCGGTCGGCGGCTGGATTGCTCTGGTCGCGGTACTTTTTCTGGGTGCTCGTCGCGGACGATACGGCAAGGACGGTCGTCTGGCGGCGCATCCGCCCTCAAGCATCCCGTTTCTGGCACTCGGTGCCTGGATCCTGACGGTCGGCTGGTTCGGCTTTAATGTCATGAGCGCGCAGGAGATCGGCAAGATCAGCGGTCTGGTGGCCGTCAACTCATTGATGGCCATGGTCGGCGGCACGCTGGCCGCGACCTTACTCGGCCGCAACGACCCGGGGTTTGTTCATAACGGTCCACTGGCCGGCCTGGTTGCAGTGTGTGCCGGGTCGGACGTGATGCATCCGCTCGGCGCACTGGCGGTCGGTGCGATTGCCGGCGTGCTGTTCGTGCAGATGTTCACGGTGACTCAGAATCGATTGAAGATCGACGATGTGTTGGGCGTCTGGCCACTGCACGGTTTGTGTGGTGCCTGGGGCGGCATCGCCTGCGGCGTATTCGGCAGCAAAGCCCTGGGCGGTCTGGGCGGCGTCAGCCTCGGTGCTCAAGTGTTCGGAACTTTGCTGGGCGTCCTGATCGCGGTCATCGGCTCGGCGATTTTGTACGGCCTCATCAAGGCGGTATCCCCTCTGCGCTTGACTGAAGAGGAGGAGTTCGACGGTGCCGATTTGAGCGTTCACAAAATTTCCGCAACGCCGGAGCGCGACCGCTAAACAGGGGTGGGTTGAAAGCACGGGTTAGATGTACCCGTTAAGCACTTGTTCTGGACTGCTGGGCAAGATTCAGCCAATGGCGCATCCAAAGCATCGCCTGGTCTTCCGGCAACTCGCCCGACGAGGCGTCGAGTTGCGCGCGTTCACCAATGCGAATCGCACCCATCGAACTCAGCAGTTCATCAAGTTTTTTGCCGCCGAAATTAAAGGTGTCCTGATAGGTTCGATCGCCCAAACCCAGTACACCGTAGCGCACATGGCTAAGGTTCGGGCGTTGTGCCTGCAGCGCTTCATAAAGCTCATAGGCGCTGTCCGGAATGTCGCCTTGACCATAAGTCGACGTGCACAAGATGTAGAACTTCTCGCCCGCAAAAACATCCGGCCCCAGCTTGTCCATGGATCGCACCGTGATCAGGGTCGATTCGTCACCAAATGCCAGTTCAATTTCTTGTGCCACGATGTGCGCCGTGCCGGTCATGCTGGCCACCAGAACTTCAATGTTCAAGGCGCTTGCTTTCGCTACGAAACTCATGAAACACTACACCGGGAAGGTGTTGGTTCGGATATAGGCACCTTGTTGTATCAGGGCAATTTGCAAGTTTGATGCCGGCACCAGGCGCGGCGTAATTCCTTCATTGGCGGCAATCGCTGCGGCCACGCCGGCGGCCTGGCCGGTCAGCCAGCACTGCGGAATTTCGCGCATGAACGAGTGCGAGTTCGGATCGCAGGCCAGATGCCGGCCCGGCGTCAGCAATCCGTCAATCTGCTTTGGTAAAATTGCCCCGTAAGGCACCGAAATATTCGGGAACTTCGGCGATAACGACGGCGACACCCCAATTTCGTCAGCGAACGGCAAACCGCGCTGCCAATGTTCGCGCAATACCGGGTTCGTACCGACGATTCTTCGAGTATGTCGAACGCCCATTTGTGGTGCGGATTGCAACAGATAGGCCTTGGAAAATCCCGGCGCATGGGCGCGGTAATAGTCCA
>JANORY010000839.1:0-13382 GCA_031415535.1 Burkholderiales bacterium
CTGGCCGCCGCACTGCCCGCCACCGGCGGCAGTATCTCGAACGGGCCGGCCGCCGTGGTCACACAGTTGCCCGCCGTGTCGGCGCGCTCGAACTGCGGTGCGCGAACCAGCAAACCGATGCGCAATGACTTGGCCTGATGCAAGGCCGGCGGTGCCACCGCCACCGGTAAATTGCTGATCGTCAGCAGCGGCAGGGGATTAAACGGATTGGTCCAGGTCGCCTCATTGGCTGGCGGATTGATCCAGGTGTCAATCACGTCATCACCACCGACATCAACGCCTAACTGCAACTTCATGGACAACACGTTGTCGGCAATGACTTGCGGCGTGGCCGCCGCGTCGAGCAGATTGGTTGCCGTCAAACGGGCATTGGCATCAACCGTCAATTGGGTAAACGAAGGGTTCGGTCCGAGATTGATGACCGTTCCGATCGACAGCGCTGCCGCTACCGGCGTACTCAAATCGACTTGCGCGTTCTCGAACAGGGGCGCCAAGGGCAAGCCGGTCACTTGAGTCAGCGTGCACTGGACCGGTCGCGCGGTACCAGGCGTCGCCGCCGGTGATACGTTCTGATCGTAGATCAAGATCCAGTCGCCGACGCTGAATCCGTAGGTCGAGGCGATGACAATCGAGGTAACGCCGGCACCCACCGTCACCGGTACCGTGGCGGCCGGCAGCGGTACCGACAGCGTGTTGGCCGCTAAAATGGTGATGCTGTCAGACGCCATGCCGGCACCGGCAGAGGTCGCGACCAGCGGTGCAATACGTCGCATGGTGCCGGCCACCAAGGCGTTGCAGCCGATATGCAATTCAGGCTCGGGCGGCTGGTCAGAGCTCAGTTGGTAAGTCGCAGCGCCCAAGTCGATCCGCCGGACCATCGACTGATATTCGGGATCGCTGATACCGACCAGGCCGTAGCCGCTATTTAAGACCATACGCTCCAGGTAACCGAGCGCGAACAGCGACGATTGCAGGCCTTCGCTACCGCTGGTGGTAGTGCGCTTGCGCTCCTCACTGGCTGAAAAAGTCTGAAAAATCGCCAAGGTCGAGATCAGACCGATCACCATGGCGACCATCAATTCGATCAAACCAAAACCGGCCAACTGCTGGGCGGAATTCGGCCTGCGAGTGGGTTGACCGATTGACAGACTAAGGTATTTACCTTGCGCCAAACTCATGACTGAGGCTCCAGAATTCGCGCACTGGTCACATACTGACTGACCGGCGCGCCGGAACGCTGCCAGAACACGGTGATCGTCACATTGGTAACGGTGTAATTGCTGGGCGGCACCGTCGGCTGCGGCAACTGAATGGTTTGCACCACCACCTGCGGCGGGTTGGCGATCGAACCGGGCAACCCATTGGCACCACTTTGAAAGCGCGCACGCCATTGGTTGTAGCGGATGCCGCTGGTGGCACTGGCGAATTGCTGGGCGCGCTGGCTCGGATCGCTGGTCCACATTTCGGAGATCAATTCGGTAGCGACCTGGGCGGCCTGGGCGCGGAACACCGAATCGGTCATCATCTGGGTTGAGCGCGCCTGCATGCCGACAATGCCCAGGATGCCGATTGAGAAAATAACGATCGCCACCATCGCCTCGACCATCGCGATACCGCCCTGCGTCGCGGCGCGGGCAAGCGTGGTATCGGTGGGTGCCAATGCTCGATGGGCAGACTTCACAGGTTTATTCAACATGATCTTGGATTTCCTACCGGCACTTGCGGGTCACACATCCGCGGGCTGCCCGCCGGACTCACGACCACCACCAAGCGACGCTCATTACCGCTCACTGCCAAGCTCGGGTCGCGAAAGTCGAATCGGACCGCGTTCACCCATCCCGGTGCAATCACCGCTCGACCCATGGAGTCGAACATGACCGCAGCCGGCATACCGGCACCCGCCGTCAAGCCGGACCCAAACGCTCCTGGGTTAATCATCCCGGCGTCGGTTGACGCGCCGATCCGCACGGTGTTACTTTCTTCGCCGCCATCACGGGTCTGGATTACCGGCTGGGCACCATCGCAGTTCAGGGTGCCGACCGCCACCACGCAGATTGACCAGGTTGTTGAGTCTGCATCGGTCGCCCGAAACAAGACCCGAGCATTACGCCGCACCGACTCCTGTTTGGCAATTTGCAAGCCGGCATACACCGACTCGGCTGCGGTTCGAATCTTCGAGTTGCCGATTCAGATGGCAAAGGTCGGAACTGCAAAACTCATCAAAATGCCAATGACAACCACCGTCACCATCAGTTCAACCAGCGAGAACCCACGCGCCGCAGAGAAGCCTTGCGCCGCAGAGAATCGATACGCCGCGCACGTACTGGCGCAAGTCGATGTGGCAATGGGCACAACCGCACTCATGTCACTCTTTCCGAATCAGCCAGCGGGTGCTGCCACTGGCCGGCACTGCGCCCCAGGAGGCACCGTAGCTAATCGTCGAGCGGGCGTTGGCTTGATTGATGTCATAAGCAAAACCCGCCATCATGGTTGCGGCCACGCCGCCAGCCGTGATCGTGTATTGCTGCCCGCCGCCCGCCAGCGCACAGGTCAGAGTGAACTGCTCCACGACCGGCATCACCGCACCACAACCGCCACCACCGCCATAGGTGCGGTTATCGCCGTAAAACTGTTCCATGCGAACCCGCGCCTCGGACAAGCCGCTGGTCACATCGGACAAACGCGCCCGAATGACGTAATCGCGGTAAGCCGGTACCGCTACCGCGCTCAAAATACCAATGATTGCCACCACGATCATGATCTCGATCAAGGTGAAGCCGGCCGCCGTGCGCCGAGCCAAACCTGAGCCGCGCTGATTCGGGTTGCGCTGATTCAGGTTGCGCCAAATGATCTTGCGCAGACCTACGCCGCTCAATTCTGTTTCGCTTGACCGCATGGTTGTTGACTCCTATTGCGGCCAAGTCTAGGAGGCAGTGTCTGCGCGACGCCACTGATTGCCGACAGACAGCGCGTTTGACGGACAGTCGGCGTGCAGAATTTCAAATGACGGAAAAGCGACCGACGACCGTTACAAAACAACCACTGATCTGCAACCGTCAAACCGGTGAATGCGACCGTCGATCACTACGGCCGGGACTCAGCGGGCCAATTCAGGCCTAATTTGCGCGTCTAGTTTTCGCGTCTCGACAAACCTTTGGGCATCGGAAACGATACATGTTCTTCGATTCCGGGCAGTGGTTTGATCGACTTGACGCCGAGTCTGGTCAGACGTTCGGTCAGATCCTTCACCAAACGCTCCGGTGCAGAAGCGCCGGCCGTGATGCCGACCCGTTTTTTGCCAACTAGCCAGCGCTCATCGAATTCGCTGGCAGAGCCGATCAGTTTGGCCTCACAACCCATCTTTTCGGCCACCTCACGAAGCCGATTGCTGTTCGAGCTGTTCGGCGATCCGATCACCAGCACCAGATCGCAGCGCGGTGCCATAAACTTGACCGCGTCCTGACGATTTTGGGTGGCATAACAGATGTCCTGCTTCTTCGGTTCGGCAATGTTCGGGAACCGTACTTTCAACGCCGCAATAATTTCCTGACAATCATCAACCGACAGGGTCGTCTGACTGACGTAGGCCAGCCGGTCTGAATCGGCGACCCGCAAGCGCGCTACATCCGCAACACTTTCCACCAGATAAATACCTTGTTCGGTCTGGCCCATGGTGCCTTCGACCTCCGGGTGACCGGCATGTCCGATCATGACAATCTCGCGCCCCTCGCGGCGCATTTTCGCCACCTCGATATGTACCTTGGTCACCAGGGGACAGGTCGCATCGAAAATCCGCAATCCCATGGTCTGCGCCTCGGCGCGCACCGATTGCGGTACACCATGGGCGCTAAAAATCAGGGTCGAGCCACTGGGAACTTCCTCGAGCGCTTCAACGAAAATTGCGCCTTTGCCACGCAGTTCGCGAACCACATGCTCGTTATGCACAATTTCATGTCGCACATAAATCGGGGCCCCGAATTGTGCGAGCGCCTGCTCGACAATTTCGATGGCACGATCAACGCCGGCGCAAAAACCGCGTGGCTGAGCCAGTACGACTTCAGTCATTCGAGTACCCCCAGAATTTCGGCTTCAAAACAGATGCTATGACCAGCCAAGGGATGATTAAAGTCGACCAGCACAGACTCGGCGTCGAGCTCCTTCAGCACACCGGCAAAGCGCCCGCCATCCGGCGTTGGAAACTCCAGCAGATCACCAATCTCGTACTGCTCACCCGGCGCGCTGGAGCGATCGAGCAATGCGCGCGACAAGCGCTGCAACAGCTCCGGACTGCGCTCACCGTAGGCGTGGGCGGCGGTGAGTTCGACGCGTCGCCGCTCACCCTCAGCCATGCCCACCAGGGCTCGTTCGAGCGCCTCGGCTAACTGACCTAGGCCCAGTTGAATGGTTGCGGGTCGTTGTCCAAAGGTACTAACGACTTCAATTTGAGTATCTGCCAGACTGACGCGATAGTTCAGTGTGACATGGCTGCCCGGCCGCACGATCGGGCTTGGGTCCAACGCAGTATTCAACAAAGTATCCAAGGAAGTCGCTTTAGTGATTTGACCCTACAGGGTAATGCAAACCGTATTCAACCATCGTAATTCTAAGTGAGCGGGAATAGAGCCTCTATGACGATCAAAGATTGGCCCAAGTCCGACCAGCCGCGCGAACGCCTGATTCGATCCGGCCCCGAACCTTTGAGCGATACCGAACTGATGGCGGTCGTGTTTGGCAGCGGTGGTGCCGGCCAGTCAGCGTTCGATCTGGGACGGGCACTGCTGTTGCGATCGGGCTCGATTCGGGCCGCACTGGCGATGGATTGCCGCAGCTTCTGCCAGATTCAGGGCATGGGACCGTCGCGCTGGGCGCAATTGGCGGCCGCCACCGAGCTGACTCGGCGCAGTCTGCGTGAGCAACTGGGCGAAAGTGATGCGCTTTCCAACCTGAGTACCGTTCGTCAATTCCTGACCCTTTGGCTGCGCGATCGGCCGTTTGAGTGTTTCACCTGCCTGTTCTTGGACTCGCGGCATCGACTGATCGAAGCGCGCGAGATGTTTCGGGGCACTTTAACCCAGACCGCTGTTTACCCGCGAGAAATCGCCCGCTCTGTGTTGTCCTTGAACGCAGCGGCGGTGATTTTGTCGCATAACCATCCGTCTGGAGTGGCCGAAGCCAGCGTCGCCGACCGGCTGTTAACCGACGCCGTTAAAAATGCCTTGCATTCAATCGACGTGCCGGTGCTTGATCATCTGATCATCGCTGGCAACCAGTGCCTGTCCTTCGCCGAACGCGGCTGGTTGTGAATCCGCACCGATCCGGAATCCGCAGGCGCGACCATTGGACAGTTCCGGGGCTTTCGTCTTAGAATGAAAGGCTTTGCTGAAATAAGCGTCACTATTTTTTTCGGGACCAACAATGTCCAAAGTATGCCAAGTTACTGGGAAAGCCCCGATGGTGGGCAACAACGTTTCGCATGCCAATAACCGCACCAAGCGGCGTTTTCTGCCGAATTTGCAGAATCGCCGTTTTTGGGTCGAGAGCGAAAAGCGCTGGATCAGATTGCGTCTGACAACCGCCGGTATGCGCTTGATCGACAAGAACGGTATTGACCCTGTGTTGGTCGATCTGCGCGCCCGCGGCGAAATCAACTAGTTGCACTTAGGAGAACCCCATGCGCGAGAAAATCAAGCTTGAATCCAGTGCCGGCACCGGTCACTTCTACACAACCACCAAGAACAAGCGAACCAAGCCCGAGAAAATTTCGATTATGAAATTCGACCCGGTGGTTCGCAAACACGTTACCTACAAAGAGACGAAGATCAAATAAGGACGTCAGTTCAGGCCGCGTAGCTTCTCAGTCTTAAAGACATTTCCTCCAGCGCCTTTACGCCGCTCTGCTCGGCCTGATGACACCAAGCCTGCACTTGCGCCAGCAACTGCTCGCGGGTAGCGTTGGAGCGCTGCCAGATACTCGCTAATTCGCCGCGCATCTCGATCAGTTTGCGCAGCGGCTCACTGGCGGCAAATAACTCGCTCACCGTTGCATGGTTCTGCGCTGACCATTTGGTTGAGTCAATCGCCAGCCATTTGCGCGCTGTGGCGATCTTCAAGCCCTCCGGGCGCTGACTGGCACTTAATCGCCGAGCTTCGTCCTGACAAAGCTTCTTCAACGAAGCTGCATAAGCGGCCATCAGGTCATAACGATGATTCAGAATGACTTGCAGACTCTCGGAATCAACCATCGGTCGCGCACTGCCAAAGCGCGGCTTCGGTGCGACTTTCTTGACGGTGGCCAATCCTAACGCCCGGAAAATACAAATGTAGGCCCAGCCGATATCGAACTCATACCACTTGCTGGAAAGCCGTGCCGAGCTCGGAAAGGCGTGATGGTTATTGTGCAACTCCTCGCCGCCGATAATGATTCCCCACGGCACAACGTTGGTGCTGGCGTCTGCCGTGTCGAAATGTCGGTAGCCCCTGTAGTGGCCCCAACCGTTGATGATGCCAGCGGCGGTGATCGGAATCCAAAGCATCTGAATCGCGAACACCGAGATGCCGATTGCCCCAAATAACAAAATGTTGATCGCCAAGGTCAGATAAACACCAGCAAACGAATACGGTGTGTAGAGCTTGCGCTCGATCCAGTCGTCTGGGGTGCCGTGGCCATACTTCTCGACCTGTTCGGTATCGGCGGCAGCGATGCGATACAGCTCGGCACCTTGCAGCAAGACCTTACGGATGCCGTAGACCTGCGGACTGTGTGGGTCATCGGGCTGCTCGCATTTGGCATGATGTTTGCGGTGAACGGCAGCCCATTCCTTGGTAACCTGGCCGGTGCTCAGCCACAGCCAGGCACGGAAAAAATGCGAAATGATCGGGTGCAGCTCAAGCGCACGATGAGCCTGGCAACGATGCAAATAAATCGTCACCCCGGCAATCGTGATGTGGGTGGCAACCAGGGTGTAGAGCAGGATCTGCCACCATGAGAAATTCAACAAGCCTTGGTCTAGAAACAACAGGACAGAATCAAGCAAAGCGCACTCCCTTAAAAACGCTTGTGTTTCAGTAGTTTGTCTTAATCTCAGACTTCCCAGTCTAACGGCAGAGATCACTTCCGGATACAGGCGGCAGTGGTAGCGCTCTGGGTTCGACCGCCGACGTCACAATCTGACCTACCGGCGGCTGTATGTCGCGTTGCATAAATGGCACAGGTACACCGTGCGAGCGCCAGTTGAGCCAGATTTTGCCGAGAATTTCCGAGCGGACCACATCGCTGCCCTTATTTGGGTCGGAAACCGAGAAAATCAACTCCAGTAACAGGCCATCAATGGTCCAGCCGCGAAAAAACACCGAGGCACCGGGTTGCTCAAGAACCCGTTCGACCCCCTGCACCGATTCGAGCGCCAATTGGCTCGCCAAGTTGACGTCGGCCGAGTACGCGATCAGTAGCGGCAGCTTGACGATCGAAGTGCCCGAAGTCGAATAATTTTGTACCGCCCCGGCGGTCAGCAACTCATTCGGAACAATTTGGTCAACGCCTTCGCCACTGCGCAGAATCGTGAATCGAGTTCGTATTTCCTTGACCTGCCCCGAAAACTGATCAACCCGGACAATGTCGCCGAGGTGGACACGGCGTTCGAGCAAAACGATGAAACCGCTGATGTAGTTGCTGGCAATGCGTTGCAGACCCAGTCCAATACCAACACCCAGCGCGCCGCCGAATACCGACAGCGCGGTCAAATCCAGGCCAACCAGAGTCAACCCGAGCAGCAGGCCGGCGACCAGCAGCAGTGCTCGGATCAGGCGCGCCAGCATCGTCCCGAGACTGGGGTCGATCGCCTCATTTCCGAGCAGCCGGGTTTCGATAAATCCACCCAGCCAGACCGCGACAAATACCGTCAGGATGGTCCAGAAGAGGCCTGTGGCCAGCATCCACAGTGAAATGGTCTGCTTGCCTACGGACAACTTGGTGGTGTCCAGAAATTCGACCGCTTCGCCCCAATGGCCACTGACATGTAGCACCACGCCGAGCCAGACCAGCACCACCAGAGTTCGCTCAAAGGCAACCAGCGCGCGCGAGCGCGACAAACGTGACACTGAGTAAACAATGATCCGCACCAGCGCCAGGGCAAGCAGCAATACCAGCGCCAGATTCAGCAATTGCGTCTTGAACCAGAACCCGAGCAGCAGTTTGACTGCCGCCACGCTGGCCAGCGCAATGATTGGAAACAGCAGGCGCGACAAGGCATCGGCCTGCACCACGCTCCAGGCCTGGCTCGAGCGGTTGGCAATAATCCGCGGTTCCCAAACGCGCCAAGCGGCCCGTGCGCGCCAGTAGGCAAACGCGACACACAGCGCAATCAGCGCCAACTGCCAAAACAATGAGGGGTTACCGAGATCAGCAATGATTTCGTTCAACAAAGACGGTAATCCATTCGGGTCGGTCACGCGCGCCTCCAGCGAGCTGCAAAAAATCCATCGGTACCGTGCACATCGGGGCGCAACTTCAGGTACTTCGAGGGCGGGTTATCTGAGGCGTGCAGCATAACGCCGGCCTGCTGCAACACCTGCGATGCCGATTCACCGATCCACTGCGGATGCGCCGCCTCAAACTGCTCGCAAACGGCTTGGTTTTCCTCGTGCAGAAGACTGCAGGTGGCATAAACCAACACCCCGCCCGGTTTAACCAACTGGGCAGCGGCCTGCAGAATGCGGAACTGCTTCTCCTGCAATTCAGCGAGGTCGGTTTCCTGCCAACGCCACTTCAGATCGGGATTGCGCCGCAGTGTACCAAAGCCGCTGCACGGCGCATCGACCAGCACCAGATCGGCTTTGGAGGCGAGGCGATTCAGCTTAGTATCTGATTCGTTGTCAATCGCAAACGGCTGAATATTGCTCAAACCGGCGCGCACCAGGCGCGGCCGCATTTTCTGTAATCGCGATAACGAAATATCGCAGGCAAACACCTGTCCGCTGTCTTTCATCAGCGCCGCCAGGGCGAGCGACTTGCCGCCTGCCCCGGCACAGAAATCGACCACAATCTGGCCGCGCTTGGGCGACGCCAGATAGGTCAAAATCTGGCTGCCAGCGTCTTGAACTTCAACCCAGCCCGATACAAACGGTGCACTTGACTCCAGCGCCGGCTTGCCTTGAACCCGGATCGCCGACGGTACCATCGGCAGCGCCTCGGCCTCGATACCGGCAAGCGCCAGCGCCGCCAGCGCCTCTTCTCGTTTGACCTTGTTCAAATTCACCCGCAGATCAAGCGGCGCGGGCTTGAGCAGCGCGGCCAGGATTGAACGCGCTGCCCCTTCACCGTGGCCTGCACAGACTCGCTGATAGACCCAATCGGGCACGCTCAGCGCCACTGGCGGCGGCAAGGTGGCCGGATCAACCGCCATCATGCGCTCTAACCAGTCGCGCTCCACCTCGCTAAGGATGGCCAGCGGATTCGCGGTCGGCCTGCGGGCCGGCCAACTCCAGGCCAGTAACATCAAGCGTCGCTCGAGTGCGCCCGAGCCACCTTGCGCCAGATGTTGATAGAGCCGGCGGTTACGCAAAACATCGAACAAGGTTTCGGCGACCAGACCACGATCGCGACGGCCAAGGCCAGGATTGCTTTTGAAGAACTGCCTTAGTTGCCAGTCGACCGGGCGCTGGTTGTTCTGCGCAATCGCCAATGCTCGAATAACAGACTTGACGATAATTCCGGACATCAGCTAAAACCTAAAGGTAAGTGTGGTGTCTCAATCAGAGTGAATCACCACGCGAGAAGCGTGTCGGGGTTAAGAACGGGCGGTCCAGAACGACTGACTTTCGATCGGATTGGAATCTCGCCAGCGGTAACTATCTTTGGAGAGGATCATCTCGCCCCGCGCGAGCCAACCCACCACTTTCGGATACAGCAGATGTTCGGCCTGCAATACCGCCTGCGCCAAACTGGTCTCAGAATCAGACTCCTGTACCGGCAGAGCTGACTGCGCCAATACAACACCGCTGTCGAGTTCCGGACTCACCAGATGCACCGTCACGCCGTGCACCTTGACCCCCGCCGCCAAGGCCCGGGCGTGGGTGTGCAAGCCCTTGAAGGACGGCAGCAGCGACGGATGAATATTGATCATTCGTCCGGCAAAGCGTGCCACCAAATCGCTGCCCAAAATACGCATGAAGCCGGCCAGCACGATCAAATCCGGCTGCGCTTCGTCCAGTGCATCGGCTAGCGCCCGCTCGAACGCCAGCCGGTCGGCAAAGGCGCGATGCGCCACAAGCTTGGTCGGCAAGCCCTGGCTGCGCGCCCAAACCAATCCTTCGGCCAGCGGTTCGTTGCTGATGACCGCGCTGACAACAGCGGATTCACGGTGATCGATGCGCCATGCGCCCGCTTGACCGGAGCGCACAATGGCTTGCATGTTCGAGCCCCGTCCGGAAATCAGGGCAACGATCTTTCTCATGCCGAATCTTACCACCCTGCGATCCGAGCTTTTCCGGAAAGCCTTTACAATTCAGAGTTTTGCGAACGATACATGCAGGTTTTCCGACGTGCACCGCCGGTGGCGCTGCGCCGCCCCTCAGCGGTCACTATTGGCAACTTCGATGGCGTTCATCGCGGCCATCAGGCTTTGCTATTGCAACTGGCCAAACAAGCGGCACTGCGCTCGTTGCCCACCTGTGTGCTGACCTTTGAGCCGCACCCGCGCGAGTATTTTGCGCAATTGGGCCGAGGCACCGCGCCAGCACGGGTTTGCAGTTTGCGCGACAAACTCGATGCACTTGCAGAGCACCGGGTACAACGGGTCAACATTGCGCACTTCAATTTGCAATTGGCCAGCATGAGCGCCGAGCGCTTCATTGATGAAGTTTTGTTGACCGCGCTACAAACCCGCTTCCTGCTGATCGGTGATGATTTCCGCTTCGGCGCGGGTCGCACGGGTGACCTCAATTTACTGATGGCGCAAGGCCAGGCCAAGGGCTTTGAAGTGCAAGCAATGCCGACGGTTAACGACGCACAGGGCCGGATATCCAGTTCCGCCGTGCGCCAGGCCTTAGCCGCCGGCGCACTGGATGTCGCCCAATCGCTGCTCGGGCGCCCCTTCACCCTGTCCGGCCACGTCACCCATGGCCGCAAGCTCGGACGCGCGCTGGGTTTTCCGACCTTGAACATTCGCCTGCCGTTCCGGCGACCGGCGCTGTCCGGCATCTTTGCGGTCCGCATTCATGGACTGGGCCTGGCAGTCCGCGACGGCGTTGCCAGTCTCGGTACCCGGCCGGCGGTCGAGTCCAATGGCGCGTTTTTGCTGGAGGTCAATGTGTTCGACTTTGACCAATCGGTTTATGGAAAACTCGTGCAAATCGAGTTCGTCAGCAAGCTGCGCGACGAAGCGAATTATGCGAACCTCGAATTGTTAAAGCAGCAGATTGCCCAGGATGCAGGCGATGCCCGCCAGCGCCTGAAACGATTAAGCTCCTGACCCATGGCGCGCTCGTTCGTTAGTCGCACGATCGTTCGTTAAGATAGCGACTTCATAAAACAAAAGGATCCCAGCATGGCCGACGGTAAAACCGCCGCCCCCGCGCCCGTCGAATCGCCGTATCGCAAGACCTTGAACTTGCCGGATACGCCGTTTCCGATGCGCGGCGATTTGCCCAAACGTGAACCAACCTGGACCCAGCAATGGCAGGACAAGGGCATTTATCAACGCATTCGCGAGCATTCAACGGGGCGTCCCCTGTGGCAGTTGCATGACGGCCCGCCGTTTGCGAATGGCGAGATTCACAATGGTCATGCGGTCAACAAGATTCTGAAGGACATGATCGTCAAGAGCCGGCAAATGGCCGGCTTCGATGCGCGCTACATTCCCGGTTGGGATTGTCACGGCATGCCGATCGAAATTCGCATCGAGAAGGAGTTCGGCCGCGGCCTGCCGCCCGAGGTGGTGCAGGCCAAATCGCGTGCCTATGCGACCGAACAGATTGCCCAGCAGAAAAAGCAGTTCATTCGCCTGGGTGTGCTGGGCGACTGGGAAGACCCGTACATGACGATGGCACCGTCGAACGAAGCCGACGAGCTCCGGGTATTGGGCAAAATTCTGCGTGACGGCTTCGTATTTCGCGGCTTGAAGCCGGTTAACTGGTGTTTTGATTGTGGCTCAGCGTTGGCCGAGGCGGAAGTTGAATACGCCGACAAGGTCGATCCGGCGGTAGATGTTGGACTACCCTTCCTGGCTGATCAGGCGGCGGCATTGGCGCGCGCCTTCGGTCTGCCACAGTTGCCATCAGACAAGGGCTACGCGCTTATCTGGACCACCACGCCCTGGACGCTGCCGTCGAACCAGGCGTTAAACGTCCATCCCGAGTTTGATTATTCGCTGGTTCGCGTGCAATGGCAATCGCAGCCAAGCTTGCTGTTGTTGGCCACCGAGCGCGTCGCTGCCTGCCTTGCGACCTATCAACTGAGCGGCGAGGTGCTGGCGACCTGCAAAGGCCTGGCGCTCGAGAACATCGAGTTCGCGCATCCGTTTTATGAGCGCCGCTCGCCGATTTATCTGGCCGACTATGTCACCCTCGAAACCGGCACCGGCATTGTTCATTCCGCGCCGGCCTATGGCGTCGACGACTTCGCCTCCTGCAAGCGCTATGGCATGAGCGATACACAAATCCTGCAACCGGTTCTGGCTGACGGCACATTCGCCGCCAGCCTGGCGCTGTTTGGTGGTCTGTCGATCTGGGCCGCGAATCCGAAGATCATCGAGGTCTTGCGCGACTGCGGCTGCCTGTTTCACACCTTCAAGTACGATCACAGCTACATGCACTGCTGGCGCCACAAAACGCCGATTATTTATCGCGCGTCCTCGCAATGGTTTGCCGGCATGGATATCAAGCCGAACAATGGTCGCGCCAGTCTGCGCGAGACCGCACTGGCTGGCATTGAGGCAACCACCTTCTACCCGGCTTGGGGCAAGGCTCGCCTGCACGGCATGATCGCCAACCGGCCCGACTGGACCTTGTCGCGGCAACGGCAATGGGGCGTGCCGATGGCGTTTTTTGTACACAAGGAAAGTGGTGAGCTGCACCCGAACACCGCCGAGCTGATTGAGCTCGTCGCGCAACGCATTGAACGCGGCGGCATCGAGGTCTGGCAGACCCTGGATGGTGCCGAGTTGCTGCGGGCGGTTAGTGAACTCACGCCCGAGAACTGGTTAAAAAACCGCGACACACTGGACGTCTGGTTCGACTCGGGCAGCACACATCAGACCGTGCTGCGCGGCTCGCACAAGTCGAAGGCCAGTTTTCCGGCCGACCTGTACCTGGAAGGCAGCGATCAACATCGCGGCTGGTTTCACTCGTCGTTGTTGTCTTCGTCGATGTTAAACGGCGTGCCGCCG
>JANORY010000840.1:0-4686 GCA_031415535.1 Burkholderiales bacterium
CTCCTGCTCCATCCAGTCCATAGTCGCAGCACCGTCATGCACCTCACCGATTTTGTGATTCACGCCGGTGTAAAAGAGGATACGTTCGGTGGTCGTAGTTTTCCCTGCGTCAATGTGCGCCGAGATACCGATGTTTCTATATCGCTCGATAGGAGTCTTGCGAGCCATGATGTGCTACTCCGAGGCTAAAAAGCCAAGATGGGTCTGAAACTGTTTAAGTCAATCGCGGGTCGGGGCTTAGAAGCGGAAGTGCGCAAACGCGCGGTTCGCCTCGGCCATCCGATGCACTTCATCGCGCTTTTTAACCGCGCCGCCGCGATTTTCGGAGGCTTCCATAAGTTCATTAGCCAATCGCAAACCCATCGATTTCTCACCACGCTTCTTGGCGGCTTCGCGCAGCCAGCGCATCGCCAAGGCGGTGCGACGAATCGGGCGAACCTCGACCGGCACTTGATAATTGGCACCACCGACCCGGCGGCTCTTGACTTCGACGGTCGGGCGGGCGTTTTGCAAGGCCGAGCCAAACACTTCGAGCGGGTCTTTGCCCGACTTGGTCTTGATCTGCGACAGGGCACCGTACAACATACGCTCGGCCACGGCTTTTTTGCCGGCCAGCATCAATACGTTGACGAATTTAGTGACGTCCGAGCTGCCATAGATAGGATCGGGCAAAACGATACGTTTGGGGACTTCGCGACGACGGGGCATGACACACCTTTATATTCTTCAGCCGTTTTGAACCCGGCCGATTGCCGGGATTCGCCACAGGGACTTCAACAATCCGCCCGTAGACGGCAGGAAGACCCGCTTACTTGACGGATGAACCGCCAAAAACAAGAGCGCGAGCAGCTATAAGCTGCCTACCCGCGCCCACCTTGGTCCGGACGACCAAGCGTCCGGAATAAAACCTTGGTCAGGACTTCTTCGGACGCTTGGCACCGTATTTCGAGCGCGACTGCTTGCGATCCTTGACGCCCTGCAAGTCGAGCGAACCGCGGACAATGTGATAACGCACACCGGGAAGATCTTTTACCCGACCGCCGCGAATCAACACCACTGAGTGCTCTTGCAAGTTATGGCCCTCACCACCGATGTAGCTAATGACTTCAAAGCCATTCGTGAGACGCACTTTGGCCACTTTACGCAAGGCCGAGTTCGGCTTCTTGGGCGTGGTGGTGTAGACGCGCGTACACACTCCACGGCGCTGCGGGCTGTCTTGCAGCGCCGGGCTTTTACTCTTGACGACGGCCGATTCGCGGCCGTCGCGCACGAGCTGATTAATTGTTGGCATATTGACTCGTTAAATTCGCGCTGCTAATTTGTTCTTGCTGCTATCTAATTTACGCTGCTAATTTCTTGCTGCTAATTTCTTGCTGCTATTTTCTTGCTACTAATTTCTTGCTGCTATTTTCTTGCTACTATTTTCTTGCTACTAATTTCTTGATCCCTGCAGATTTGGGCAGAAACATCGAAATTCGGAAAAGCCTTCCATTATAAGGGTCCCGCCGATTGGCCGCAAGTTTTGTCGATATGAGCGTGTCTTGCAGGGGAAGATGGCGACTCGGCGAACGCATGGTTTATTGGTCTGGTATTGCATTAGCACACGTCGGTGCCGGTCAGCCACCATGCCGCGCCCAATCCGGCCGCTCTGCCACTGGCAAAGCAGGCAGTCAATAGATAGCCGCCGGTTGGCGCCTCCCAATCGAGCATTTCACCGGCGCAAAAGACACCGGGCAGGCGCTTGATCATCAGGTGTTGATCCAGTTCCCCAAACTCGACGCCGCCGGCGGTACTAATCGCTTCATCGATTGGCCTTGTGCTGAGCAAGCGCAACGGAAATTTTTTGATCATTGCCGATGTGTGCGACGCTTGAGACAATTGTTCCGGCGTCGCAAACTCGCGCAGCAAATTCGCTTTGGCTCCTTCCAGGCCAATTCGCTGTCGCCAGTGATTGGACAATGAACGACGTCCCTTCGGAAGCGCCAAGGCCTGAGCCAGCCGCTGCTCGCTCCAGCCGGGCATCAGGTCCAAATTGATGCGAGCCGTGCCTTGCCGCTCGATAAGGTCTCGTAAGGCAGCCGAGGCAGCATAAACCAAGCTCCCTTCAATTCCGGTTTCAGTGAGCACTAGCTCTCCTTGACGAGACCAATTGGAGCCATCAAGTTGATCAAAGCTCAGAACGACCGGCTTGATCGGATGACCTGCGAATCGCTCTTTGAACACCGGACCCCAGCCGATATCGAAGCCGCAATTACTCGGTTTCAGCGGTGCAACCGCAATGTCGCGAGTGCGTAAGCACTCTGCCCAGACACCGTCGGATCCAAGCTTCGACCAGCTCGCACCACCCAAGGCGAGCACCAGCGCGGAGCCGGGGCGGCGCATTATTTGCCCGTCCGGAGTATCGAACATCAAGTCGCCCTGGGCCGACCAACCCCGCCATCGATGTCGCATATGGAACCGGACACTGAGTGCACGCAACCGCACGAGCCAGGCGCGCAGCAAGGGTGCCGCCTTCATCTGGGCCGGAAATACGCGCCCAGAAGTACCGACAAAGGTTTCAATCCCCAAGCCAGCAGCCCATGCTCGGAGTTCCGGCGCGCCAAAATGCTTGAGCAAGGGGGACAAATCGTTCGTCCGGCTTGTGTAACGGCTCAAAAACTCAGGCAAAGCCTCTGAATGAGTAAGGTTCAATCCACCAATGCCGGCCAGCAAAAACTTGCGACCGACCGAAGGCATTGAGTCGTAAACCTCGATCTGGATGCCTTGAGTAGCCAACACTTCGGCGGCCATCAAGCCAGCCGGGCCGGCACCGATGACCACTACAGAGTTCTGCGGCGCTAATGAAAGTGACACGGCGGGCGGCCAGACGTCATTTGAACTCCATCGGCGGGGATTGCGACAGGTGACTTTGGCACTAGGAAAAATATGTTGTCAGTGTATGACGATGACTTTCTTGTTAGTGCACAAGATCATCATGCGCCTGTTGAAGTTGCTCACTCGGCGTCCGCATTGCAAGGGCTTACCGAACGATCTAGACTTTCGGACGAATTGCACGCTAAACCGTCTGAGTTTAAAGTTTCCCCATGAATGCTGTTCTTATGCCTGATCGCCGCAAGATTTCCGTCGATGACTACCATCGTATGGACGAAGCCGGCATTTTCGGCCCAGAGGAACACGTCGAACTGTTGGACGGGGAGATTTATGTCATGCCGCCAATCGGAAACCGGCATATGGCGATGGTCAGCCGACTAACCCGTATGCTGCATGAAATGCTCGGGCGGACAGTCAACATCCGGGTACAAGGCTCGGTCGCGATCTCGGACTATTCGCAACCCCAACCCGACATCTGCATTCTTCGAGCACGCGACGATGACTATTTTCAAGTGGCCGCAACCTGTCATGATGTGTTGTTGGCGATCGAAGTGTCAGACTCAAGTCTGCGATTTGATCGAACCACCAAACTACCCCTGTACCTGAGTTCAGGAATTGCCGAAGTCTGGATCTTGAACGTAGCAGATCGTTGCGTTGAGGCCTACCCATCGAAGCAATGTTACGCATCCGGCGACCTTGTGTACGCCACGAAAATTCCTGAATTAGCGATCAATATCGACGAGTTGTTCCGGCATATGAGTTGACGCCACAACGATCTTTGGACGTGTGGTCAACGTCACAAACTGCTTTAACGCAGCGGCGCGGTGATCAGCGCGTCGATCGTTTGCGCAATCACATTGTGCTCACACCCGCCCGATGGTCCGGCCTGCCAGCCCCGATCCTGATCGAAGTAGTGCACATGCGCGCCCGCGCCGACGCAAATATCGGACATACGATTATCCGGCTTAGCAATCGCCAGCAGGGTACTGCCATCACCGTTCGGGCCGTATACCGAGATCTGCGCGCCGGGTCGATCATCGATCATCGCATGGGCCAATTCGTGCCCGTCCGTCGGCGGTCGCGACCAGAGCCAGCGCCCGACGTAGTCGCCGGTCGTGTAGCAGTTGACCCATTTCCGAACCCCCAATTCGTCGGCACTTGCACCCATTCGGCCATCCTCCTTTTGCAAGCGCAGCACCCATTCGTACAAATGCGGAAAGCGCGCCACATACAGTTGGCGAATCGGTGACCCGGCCGTGAACAACATCAGCCGGCCGTTGATCCAGTTCCAGACGAGCGCGCTCTGTGCGGCAGCGGTTTTTGTCGTCGCGGCATATTCCGACGACTCTTTCAAGAAGCGCAGCAGATCGGCGCTGATCACCGTGCCTTGGCTATGCGAAACAATCAACACCTTATCGTAGTCCTGCACCCGAAGCTGTTCGAGCAATGCGACGTAACGCGAGAAGATTCTTACCCTCGGTACCCGGGTGGTCGGAAACTCACGAAAATGGTTGTCGACATCCAGCGCTACATCCAGGGGCGCGCGCAGACCCGGCAACACCCGCGACAGCAGTCCTCCTGTCGCCGAGAGCGCAACTGCTATTCCACCTGAGGTGTAAACGAGCGGGCTCAGGAAATTCTGTGACAGAAATTGCAGCTTTGCACTTATTTCGGCTCCGAGTAGTTTGATCGATTGTGTGTTGAAGAGTCCCTCGATCGATCCGGTGAGGTCGAGGACACGAACCAGGAAGAAGACCGCGACCACGATCGTCATAATCTGGCTGATGCCCAGTAGACCATTCACCAGGGGTTCAA
>JANORY010000841.1:0-1924 GCA_031415535.1 Burkholderiales bacterium
GGTCGAGAAATCAGCTATCGCGAGGCGGCCAGCGCGGTGCGCAAACTCATGCGGGTCTACGCAGCCGCCGGCTACGGCATCGGTCACCGCATCTCGCTACTCCTTGAGAACCGGCCTGAGCACCTGCTGCACAAGCTGGCAATGAACGCACTGGGTGTCTGTTGCGTGCCCTTGAACACCGATCATCGCCCAGGCGAACTGGCCTATGTGCTCGATCACGCCAAGGTTGACCTGGTGGTGGTCCTGACATCGCTGCAAGCGCAGTTGCACAATGGCTTGGAGCATATGGACTCGGATAGCAAGCCTGCGGTCGTGCTACTTGAACTCTTCGCGGACGGCTTGCCCCTCGCCAGGCACAAGGCCATCTCCACAACCCCTGAACCGAAAACCCCCGCCAGCATTCTCTACACTTCAGGCACTACCGGTCGGCCCAAAGGCTGCGTCTTGTCCCATCGCTACGAGTTGGCCGCCGGTGCCTGGTACGCAACACGCGGCGGTTTGTCGACCTTTGGCGAGGCCTGCGAACGTATCTACAACCCGCTACCGCTGTTTCACGTCAACGCCTCGATATTTTCGTTTTACTGCGCCCTGCTGCACGGCAACTGCCAGGTACAGAGTGACCGATTTCAGCCCTCGCGCTGGTGGACTGAGGTGTATGAATCCAAAGCCACCGTGGTTCACTACCTCGGCGTGGTCGTGCCAATGCTGCTTGGCCAGCCGGAACATCCTCACGAGCGCGACCACTGCGTGCGTTTTGCGATTGGAGCGGGTGTCGAGCCACAACGCCACCAGGCGTTCGAAGCGCGCTTCGGCTTTCCACTGATTGAGATTTGGGGCATGACCGAAATGGTTCGCGCCATCATCGATAACCAGGTGCCGCGCGAAATTGGCAGCCGTGCCTTTGGCCGTGCCACTCCGGGCCTGGAAGTGCGCGTGGTTGATGACAACGATGTCGATCTGCCAATCGGCGAGACCGGCGAGTTGATCATCCGGCACAGCGCGGCCACACCGCGCAAAGACTTTTTCAGCGGCTACCTGGACGACCAAGCCGCAACTGAAGCCGCTTGGCGCGGTGGCTGGTTTCATACCGGCGACCTTGTCACGCGTGATGCGACCGGCTTGCTGCGATTTATCGATCGGCGCAAGAATATCATTCGCCGATCGGGTGAGAATATCGCCGCTGCGGAAGTCGAGGCGCTGCTGCAAGCGCACCCGCTGGTCGCAAACGTTGTGGTGCTGGCCGTCAAGGACGAGGTGCGCGAAGAAGAAGTGCTGGCCTGCGTGGTACTCAAGGACAGGACCGCAGACCCCGCCACGACGGCCAGGGTGCTGTTTGAGCACTGCAACACGCAGTTGGCGTACTACAAGGCACCCGGCTGGCTGTATTTGACCGACAACATCCCAACTACAGCGACGCAAAAGTTGCAAAAGCATCTACTCTTCGAACCCGGATTGGACCCGCGCACCCTGGTAGGCATGATGGATTTGCGGTCCCTCAAGAAGCGCGATGCACGCCCGACCATAACCCAGCAACCGGTCTCCTGATATTACTGTTGCTCTACGGCAGGATTTGACTGCGCAGAGTCCGGCGGGCACACTGCGTGTGCAATGATTATCTACAAATGTCTAGTCAATGGCACCATCAGCCAACCCGTACGTGACCGGGTAGTGCAAGGCTTGCATCGGATTAATGCTCAGCGGTTCGGAATTTCGGCTGACCAACTCAAGGTCGAATTTACCGAAGTCGAAAACGGCATGTGGTTCACGGGTGGCAAGCCCTCGCAGGCGTCGATGGTGCTTGGAAGCGTTCCCCTCGGGACGAGCCAGGCACAGCGCGTTGATCTGATGGCCGACGTCTGCAGTCTATTCAGTGAAGTGACCGGTGCGCCGTATAACGACGTCATGGTGGTTGCGGCCGACCCGC
>JANORY010000842.1:0-1411 GCA_031415535.1 Burkholderiales bacterium
GACGAGGCGCTGATGCTGCCAGGCGAGCGCGCGCAATTGAGTCGGCAGCGTGAAGGTGATCAAGAAATAGCCGCCGGGCACCAGCCGCTGGGTTTGCCGTTCGATCCACTGCTGGCTCTCGAAGTGCTGGCAATGCGGGCAACTGCGAAGTGATTGATTTATAAGGCTAGATTTTCAAGGGTTTGGTTCGGCGGCGACGATTTTCATACCGAGTTTAGCGGCGCGCAGGTTCAGATGATGGCGGACTCGTTGACGATATCGTTCTTCGTAGTAGTCCTGGCCTTGGTCGGTGTACTTCTGGCCTTTGGTGAGCATGGCGTAGATGAGTCGAGCGAGCTTACGAGCGGCGGCGGTGATGGCTTTTGGGTTTGTCCATACGTGAGCACATTCGCCGGAAGTACGCACCCAGTGCTGATTGGCTGGTGCGCAGTCCGGAAGCAGCCAAACGCAGCGCTTGGGCGGCGCGGTTGGCGTTGCGTTGAGTGCGTCCACTGATGGTCTTGCCGCCGGTAATCATGGTGCCTGGACACAGGCTCAACCAACTGGCGAAGTGTCCGGCGTTGGGGAAGCGCGACATATCGGCACCGGTTTCGCTGATGACGGCCAGCGCGGTGGTGACATCGATGCCGTCGATGCGGGTGAGATCGACGCCGAACATCTGGAACAGTTGGGTGCGCAGATCGAACTTGGGGGCGTTGCGGGCGCGGCCCCGTTGTTTACCCTTGGCGGGGGAGCCCTCGTGAGCCTGCAGGCTGAGCAATTGGGCTTCGAGGTGGCGGTCGCATTCGAGCAGTTGGGAGCCCACGAAGTCGAAGGCGTCGAGCGCCTGCTTCAGGGAAACCGGTGTTCGGTGCGCCAATTGCCGTGCAGGCTCTTGGCGATGTCCTCGACGCTGGCGCGGATGCGCGAATTCTTCATCGAACCCAGCACGTGTCCGTCGCGCTCGCCGGCGACGATGGCGCGCAGGATCTTTTGGCCAGTCTCGCCCGCGATGTCTGAGAGCACGTTGGTGAGTTGGATGTTCATCCGGGTCAGCGCCTTGCTGCACGAACCGGCCTTGGCTGCGCACCAGCATGACGCGGTGGTGCCAGAGCGATCGCAGCACGCAGACCTGGTCGGCCGGGCGGAACGCACCGCGCAGCAGGCCGTAGGTCTTCAGTTGCTGGAGCCATTGGCAGTCGAGCACATCGGACTTGCGTCCGGAGACGTTCTTGACATGCCGAGCGTTAATCAGCAGCACGGTGAAGCCGCGTGCCTCGAGGAGTTCGAACAAAGGGATCCAGTAGACCCCGGTGGACTCCATGGCGACGGTGTCGACGCCACAGCGCGTGAGCCACTCGGCCAGGGCGTTCAGATCGACGGTGAAACTGGGAAACTCGCGAACTGGTTGATCGTCGCGATCGGGCGGCAC
>JANORY010000843.1:0-2385 GCA_031415535.1 Burkholderiales bacterium
GCCTGATAAGGCTTCATCGAGCCGGCGATGCTGATCGTCACGGCGCGGCTCGATGCGGCCGGTGACTTTCGGCAGGGTCAAGTACATCAGGCGCTCAAGCATCTTCGGATCTTTCCAGAAGGCTGCGAAGGCTGAATCAAAGATTGCCTGATGTTCATGGCGGTCAATCAATACCGCCGAGAGGGCCGCGTGGACGTGTTCTTTGCTGTCAAAGCCAATGATCTCAAGCGCCCGCAAGGCGGCCAAGGTATGTTCCGAGCCAACCGGCAGTCCAGCCTGCCGCAGCACACGCGAAAAGTGGACTACGTTATCGGCCAGCCGTCCGGGTTTGCCGGCGGCACCGCGTCCCGCCGAGTCCAGGTCGAGGGGCATTCAGCGCAGAATTGACGCGGCACGCAGCTCGTCCAGCAAGTGTGCCGATTCACCGCCAAGCATGCGGTCAACATCTTCCTGATACTTGAGCAATACACCGAGCGTGTCGCGGACCGACTCAGGGTCGAGTGAAATGGCGTTCAGTGCGACCAGGGCGTTGGTCCAATCAATCGTTTCGGCAACCCCGGGCAACTTGAATAGATCGAGCTTGCGCATGCGCTGTACATAGTCGACCGCCTGTGAAGCCAAACGCTCAGACGCACCCGGTGCGCGCCGACGAACAATCTCAAGCTCGCGGCTGGCGTCTGGAAATTGCACCCAGTGATACAGACAGCGGCGCTTTAAGGCGTCGCGAATTTCGCGGGTGCGGTTTGAAGTAATGATCACGATCGGCGGATGCTCTGCCTTGATGGTGCCCAGTTCCGGAATGGTGAGCTGATACTCGGCCAACACTTCCAGCAAATAAGCCTCGAAGGGTTCGTCAGCGCGGTCGATCTCGTCGATCAACAGTACCGGCGACACCGCTTGCGTGAGCGCCTGCAACAGCGGGCGTTCAACCAGCAACTCGCGTCGGTAGATATCCTTGACGATCTTGTCGCGATTGTTTTCATGCAAGGCTTCGGCGAGCCGGATTTCGATCAGTTGGCGACCGACATTCCATTCGTAGGCCGCCTGCTGAACGTCGAGGCCTTCGTAACACTGTAATCGAATCAAGGGAGCACCCAGCGTTCGCGCCAGCGTTTTCGCCAGCTCGGTTTTGCCAACCCCGGCTTCGCCTTCCAGGAACAGCGGACGCTGCATTCGCAGTGCCAGAAAAAGTACCGTCGCCAGCCGGGTATCGCAGATGTAATCATGAGCGGCCAAACTGGCGACGAGGTCAGTGATGCCAGCCAGAGCTGGCTTCGGTGACGATACCAAAGAACTCATCCGTTCGCTATCCCGCCTTGGTTACGGCGCGCGAGGCCATGACACTAATCATCGCCGCACGGTAGGCGGAACTGGCGTGTAGGTCGGCGTTGATATCGGTGGCCGTTACTTTTACGCCCGCAGCGGCGGCGGCCGTAAAGCTGCCTGCCAGCGCCCGCTCATGTTCCGCTGAGCGATACGCGCAGGCTTTGGCACCGGTTACCCCGACCCTGATGCCCGATGCACCTTCGGACACGAACACCCCCACCAATGCAAAACGCGAAGCCGGTTGTTTGAACTTGATGTAAGCGGCTTTTCGGGGGACGTTAAAGGTCACAGACACGATAATTTCGCCGGGATGCAGGGCGGTTTCGTACAGGCCTTTGAAGAATTCATCGCCATTGAGCGTGCGGCGATCGGTCTTGATGCTGGCACCGAGCCCCAGCACGGCGGCCGGATAACAGGCGGCTGGGTCGGAGTTGGCCAGCGATCCGCCGATCGTACCCATATTGCGCACCATGCGATCACCAATACCGCCGGCCAGATCGGCCAGCGCCGGTATTGCGCGCTTGACCTCTGCCGAGGCCCCAACTTCGGCATGTGTGACCATGGCACCGATGGTGACTGTATTGGCCGTCACACTGATGCCCTTGAGCTCGCTCAGACCAGCCAGATCGACCAAGGTGGGTGCACTGGCCAGGCGCATTTTCATGGCTTGCACGAGACTTTGGCCACCGGCCAGAAAACGCGAATCGCCCTGACCGCTCGAAACGGCAGTGGCCAGGGTGGTGGGACGCTGATAGTTGAAGGTATACATTTAGGTAGCTCCTGACTAATTCATTGACTCAAGTTGATTTGGATTCATGACAGGCCGTTAGCGGCACGCCAAACGCGCTCGCTGGTGGCTGGCATGGCGAGATCGCGAATGCCCAGCGCGTCGGTCAGCGCGTTGATCAGCGCGGGCGGAGAACCAATCGCACCGGCCTCGCCACAGCCTTTGACGCCGAGCGGATTGTGGGTGCAGGCGGTCACGCAGTTATCGACCTTGAAGTTGATGAAATTATCGGCGCGCGGCATGGCGTAGTCCATGTACGAGCCGCTCAGTAG
>JANORY010000844.1:0-1777 GCA_031415535.1 Burkholderiales bacterium
CTCGTTCTTGGCACTACGCTTCGACGTTGCCGCCAGAGCTATGAACAAGCCGAGTAGGGCTAGCATGCCGCCCAGCACGGTCGGGAAGTAGCCGGGACCCATTTTGGCGGCTGATCCCAATTGGTACTGCCGGGACAAAATGACGAACAGAACACCTATGGTCAGGAACATGATTCCCGACCAGAAGTCGCGCTTATTGCGAATTTGCATGCTGGCTGTCTCCTCTATGCGTTAGTTTTATCGTATTTTCAGCCTACACAATTCATAAGCATAGCTCAGCCGACCGGGTTGACCAAAGCCTGCTGGCATAAATTCAACATTCCAAATCCAACTTTCCGACTCATTGGCTGACTTGTGATGCCGCTCGAATCATGAATTCATCGTATCCCAGCAACGTTCCCAGCACCTCGTTGGTATGTTCGCCCAGGCGCGGCGGTGCCAGTGTGTACTGGATTGGCGTAGCGGAATATTTGATCGGATTGGCGACCAGTTTGACGGCGCCGACGTCTTCGCGGTTGATGTCAACCCGCATGTTGCGAGCTTGCACTTGCGGATTGGCGAAGGTCAGATCAAGTGTGTTGATGGGGCCACAGGGAACCCCAGCTTTCTCAAGCGCGTCAATCCAGAATTCACGACTTTGTTTGCGGATCATCCCCTCCAGCAGCGGAATCAGCAAGTCGCGATTCTGAATACGGTCGCGCATTCTCAGGAAGCGCTCATCCTTGCCGAGCTCGGGTTTACCGCCGGCCTCGCACAGGCGGCGGAACTGCTCATCATTACCGGTTGCGACAATAATCCAGCCGTCGCTGGTCTGAAAGGTTTGATAGGGCACCACATTCGGATGGGCATTGCCCCAGCGCTTCGGCAAGGTGCCGCTGACCAGGTAATTGGTATTCATGTTGGCCAGCATCGCAACCTGAACGTCGAGCAACGCCAGATCAATGTATTGCCCCACACCGGTGCGGTCGCGATGAAACAGTGCCGCCAGAATTGCCTGGGTCGCGTACATGCCGGTAAACAGATCGGCGACCGCCACGCCGACTTTCTGCGGTCCGCCACCGGGTCGAGCGTCGGCCTCACCGGTGACCGACATCAGTCCGCCAATGCCTTGAATGATGAAATCATAACCAGGACGATGCGCCCAGGGACCGGTTTGTCCGAAGCCGGTCACCGAGCAATAGATGAGCTTCGGATTAATTGAAAAAAGACTGGCGTAGTCGAGGCCGTACTTGGCCAACTGCCCCACTTTGTAGTTTTCAACGACGACATCACTGAGCGCTGCCAGTGCTCGGACCGCCGCCTGGCCTGCCGGGCTGGCCAGATCAAGCGTAATCGACTTTTTGCCGCGATTCGCGGCCAGGTAGTAGGCTGAGTCGGACGTGTCGGCACCGTCCTGGTCCTTCAAAAACGGCGGACCCCAGGTGCGGGTATCGTCGCCCGCACCGGGTCGTTCGACCTTGATGACCTCAGCGCCCAGGTCAGCCAGATTCTGGGTACACCAGGGTCCTGCAAGTATGCGCGAAAGATCGAGAATTCTGATGCCACTCAAGGGACTGTTCATGATTGGGTTTCCATTTACGACTTGTTACAGGACTTACCGGATCGGGGCTGGAATCACTCGGAATTCAAGCCTAAGATACCTTGGTTCCTGGCTGGGTACGCTTATTTTGCCAGTGCTGCTGTGAAACGCGATACTTGCACGAGTACGTATTTGTCGGAACGCTTCGGTTTCCTCCTGTCTCCTCCTTCTATTCGGGCGCGATCTGTCCAACGACCT
>JANORY010000845.1:0-2664 GCA_031415535.1 Burkholderiales bacterium
TTCTACAAGGCGCCGCCGGGTACGCTGATTTCGGGCTCGGCGAGTCGCGCGGTCGGCAGCTTCATCCGGCCATTGCGCCGCATCACGCAGCGCAAACGCAATCTGACCGAACGCTGGACAACGACCGGCAGCGTGCCGAGCGGTTGGGGCCACGTCGAGAAACAGGGCCTCTTGAGCCGCACTGCCAACTACTTCTATCGCAAACTGCAGTATACCGGGCCGTTTTCGCCCGCCTCGACGCGTCAGCAACAACTGCAGGCTGACAGCCTCTCCTTCATCGGAGCGGCCAAGAAGCGCATCGAAGATGAACAAAAGGTCTGAACACCATGAGCTCGTCTGAAATTTACCAATGGTGGTTTCTCTGGCTCGGCATTGCCGGTGTTATCGTCATTGCCGCAGCGGCGTTGCTGCTCACGATCATCGTGCTGGCGCGACGCATCGCCGCTCTGGCTGGAACTGCCCTGGGCGTGGTCGAGCAGATCGAGCAGAACACCAAACCGATTTGGCAGTTGAATGCGACCAACAAGGTTGCACACGATCTGGTGGGCGGCAGCGCCGCGATCGACGCCAACCTGAAGTCGATCGTCGACGCGCTTGGTGCACCGCGCCAGCGGCGCGTCGCCTGAAGCGGAATCCGAATCATGGAATTTCTGCCTGTCTCACCCGAATATGCCGTCCGGTTCGTCTGGTGGGCCTCGTTGGCGCTTGGCGTCGTGGTCAGCCTGGTGGTCGCGCTGCTGCTCTGGCTGATCCACCGAACCGCAGTCACGATCGATGCTTCGGTCGCGCAGATCTGGTCCGTCGGGCAGCGCGTGGCAAACAACACGGTGCATATTCCGGCGCTCTACAGGACCAACGAAGCCGCCGGCGAGATCCTTGCGAACGCGCTGCGCATCAACAGCAATGCGATCGCGCTCGAAACGCATGCCAACGGTTGTCCGGGCTGTCCGCAGTGCTTGTTCCAGCATTGATGCACACTCGCGAGCCGATGCCGCCCACCGATAAACGCAAGGAATATTACCGATGATCCTGCTGACCGCTCTGACCGCGCTGCTGGTGCTGGCGTTCTTCATCGTGCTGGCGGTTGCACTGGCCCGAATCAGCGCTGCGCTCGAGTCGGTCGGCGGCAAGCCGACCAGTTATCTGGCCAAGTTGCGGTTGGGGTTGCGCGCCATCGAGAAGGAGACCAGCCATCTGAAGCCGCAAGTGCTGCAAGTCAACGCCGGCCTGACGCAGATCGCCGCTGGACTGGTCGCAGTCGATCAGCATCTGGTCGGCACAATCGATGCGGTCGTCAAGCAGAATGCATGACGGCGGGCGAGCAAGCCGGAACGCAAACGGGAACACGAGCGCGAACACGAACCGGAACACGAACGGGAGCACGGACGCATGAACCTCAGCCTGACCTTGCCGACCACTGTCTATGTCATTTGGGCCATTGTGCTCTTGGTCGTGATCGTGGTCATCGTGCCACTGGCGATCGCCCTGCTGCACCGCACGCTGCGTGCCGCGCTGTCGATTCGCCGCTATCTCGACGAAATGCTCGCAGCCGGGGTTGGCATTGCCAATAACACCGCGTCAGTCGTAGCCCTGCAGGACACCATCGAAGTAGCCGGCGCAATGGTCGGGACGGCTGGTATCATCAAGCAGCATTCGGGAACCATTGCGTCGGTGCTCTCGGCGCGAGCCGCCGGGAGCAAAGTGTCGTGACTGCCCTGCTGCTCTACCTGAGTCTCGCGGTCACGGCCGCAGTGGTGCTGGTGCTGGTCGTCTATCTGGTGGGCATTATCATCGCCCTATGGCGCGCCCGGAACAGCTTGGCGAAATTGGCTGCTGGACTGATCGCGGTACGCGACAACACACAACCGCTGGGCGCGCACGTGCAAACCATCAACGGCGGTCTGACCAAGCTGTTGCAGGGTCTGCTTGCGGTCAACGCCGATCTGGTGGCAATTATCAAGGTCGCGCACGGCAAATAGCGAGCAGCGCGCGGAACTATCGTCGCGAACAATCAGAATCACTTCAAGGGACGAGACATGTGCTTCAAGAATCTGCCGATCGAGTTCGACGACCAGGGTAACGCGCATCTGATCGCTGGCGTCGCCGATCCGTATGCGTACACCACCCAGTCGATCGAGGAGCGCAACAAGAAGTTGACCGAGATTGCCGGCAACAACGGCCAGTTGCGTGACTTCAATTTCGATCCGGTCACGCGCGTCGCGGGTGCGCTGGCGTTTCACAGCACGGTCGATCTGAAACAGCGGCGCGTACTCGAAACCAATTCGATGGCGACCCTGTTCCGAGGTTATGAAGTGATCTTGCGCGGACGCGATCCGCGCGATGCAGCGTTCATCAGTTCTCGCGCCTGCGGCGTCTGCGGCGGTGTGCATTCAACGGCGTCGGCGTTGGCCATTGAAATGGCGCTCGACATCAAACCGCCGCCAATGGGCATCCTTATCCGCAATCTGCTGCTGAGCTGCGAATACCTGTACGACAATCCGTTGCACCTGTTCGTGTTGGCCGGCCCGGATTTCTCCGAGGCGCTGGTACGCGACACCAACCCTGAGGTCTGGGAGAAAGCGCTGACGGCGCCGACCAAGTTCGCACACATGCATGGTTATTCAAACATCGCCTCGATCATGACTGACCTGAATCCGCTGACCG
>JANORY010000846.1:0-2559 GCA_031415535.1 Burkholderiales bacterium
CCTGACTTTGCATCTTTTCAAACTCGCCAGGCTTCTGAAACGTTCCCCAGTCGCTGCGACCGGCGATGAACATAGCCGGTACTTCAATTCTACGGCCCGCGAACAAGCTGAAGTCCATCGCGTTCATGCCGTTCGCACCACACCGGTACCAGTTCAGGCCGCCCTGAAATCCGCTGCGCTCAAAATAGTTCACATAGACCGAGAGTTCCGATTCGCTCAGCCATCGATTGGCAGCAATCTGGCCGCTATCGGGCATGAACGGTGCAACGGTCTGCGCCATAGTGTGCGCCTGATCCATGATGTAGTAGGTCGGCAATTGCGCCAGTTCGTCAGCGCTCCACGAGGCCAGCGCGCGTGGTTGATTCAAAGCGAAATCGGCGCTCTTGTAATGATAGTAGGCACGCAGGAAGGCATGCACACCCTGTGGACAGTTCAGCATATCCTGATTGGCGTGCGCGTCCGAGTAGTACCACTGATAGTGCTTGCGCGGGCGCGCCAGCCGTAACAAGTCGTCGTGTATTGCGGCGCTGGCGACGACAAAGGGCTGCGCCGGTGGACCAGAAAACGGCGCGCTCATCAGCACCAGCGCTTGAAAAATATCCGGCCGAATCAGCGCCGACCAGCCGGCAACCGGAGAACCGAAATCATGCCCGACGACCAAAGCAACTCGGGTAATTTTGAGCGACGCCAACAACGCCAATTGATCGCGAACCAGATTCAGCATACGAAACGGCTCAATGTCACCATCATAGGGATAGGGGCCGGCCGAAGTCGCGCCATAACCGCGTTGATCCGGTGCGACGACATAAAAGCCGGCATTGGCCAGCGGCAGCATAATTTTTCGCCAACTGTAGGCCAACTCGGGAAAGCCGTGCAACAGCAACACGCAGGGCCGACCTGGCGACTCGAAGCCGGCCTCAAGAATATGCATGTTCAAGCCGTTAACGCCGACCACGTGGCGCGAGCGTATGGCGTCAGGAAGCTGCCCGAGGAAGCCGGTTTTTTGCGGATTCATCGCCCGATCTTAGCAGAGCACCGACCATCGCACGGCAAGTGCCCACCGCTCGGCGGACAGCCCTGTGACAAGCCTCAAGTTTCCCATCATGCTTTGGCAAGTCTATTGTTCGCAGGATTTGAATATGTCTACCCAAAAATTTCGACTGGTTACACGCTCAGATTTTGATGGGTTGGTATGCGCGGTCTTGTTAAAGGAACTCGAGCTGGTCGACGAGATCCTGTTTGTACATCCGAAGGACATGCAAGATGGCAAGATTGTCATCACGGCGCGCGATATCACCACCAACCTGCCCTATGTAGCCGGCGCACATTTGGCGTTCGATCACCACTTGTCGGAAACGATTCGCGACACCGCGAAGTACCGCAACCACGTGATCGATGCGAATGCACCGTCCGCCGCGCGGGTGGTCTATCAATACTACGGCGGCAAGGCCAGATTCCCGAGCGTATCTGAGGAAATGTTAAATGCGGTCGACCAGGCCGATAGCGCTCAGTACGCGCTGGACGATATTCTGGCCCCGAAAAAATGGACCTTGCTGAACTATCTGATGGATGCTCGTACCGGCCTGGGCCGGTTTCGCGACTTTCGAATCTCGAATTATCAATTGATGATGGAGTTGATCGATAACTGTCGGTTCATGGCGATCGACCAGATTCTAGAGCTGCCCGATGTCAAGGAGCGCTCTGAGTTGTACTTCGCACATCGCGGGCCGGCTTGTGACCAGATTCAACGTTGCAGCACGGTACGCGGCAACGTGGTGGTCCTGGATCTACGCAATGAAGAAGTGATCCATGCCACCAATCGATTCATGGTTTATGCGCTGTTTCCCAAATGTAATGTTTCGATCCATGTACTGTGGGGCTTGAAGAAGCAAAACACCGTGCTAGCAATCGGCAAGTCAATTCTCGAGCGATCTGCTGCCAGCAACATTGGTGCGCTTTGTTTGAAGTTTGGCGGCGGCGGACATCTGGCGGCAGGCACTTGCCAGATCGAAAACAGTTGGGCCGAACGTGCTCTCGATGAAGTAGTTACAGCGATTCGTAGCGACGAGGAACAAAAACAACTTCGGGCCGAGTTGACCAGCAGCCGTTAGCGGCTGCACAAGCCCACCAGTTCGCGCGAACCAGCCGAGCGAACCGGCGGAGCGAACTTCAGTCGTTGCAGTTATGACCTCTGGTTAGACTACCCAGTCAATCGCGGGTTAACATCACCGCGATGAGATTTTCGACGCTTTTTGCTTTGCTCTGCTTTTCGTTGTCAGCCGCCGCGCTTGATGAACCGGCCAAACCCGGATTGTGGGAGACAGTACTTAAGAACCGCCAGATTGAAACTGCGGTTGATCAACCGATTGCGCGATTTGGCAAGAACAAGGCACCTGAGCCTCAAAGTGGCTCTGTCAGCGCTTCAAATTCGTCGGCCGGCCTGATCGAAAAAGTCTGCGTTACTCGCGAAGCGCTCAAGACCGTGGGTATGCCGGCACCAATTCGTAGCGACTGTGACTACAAAACCCGTTGGGCTGGGAACGCGGCGACCATCCAGAC
>JANORY010000847.1:0-2710 GCA_031415535.1 Burkholderiales bacterium
GCCGAAACCCAAACCGCGCTGATTGCGGGCGACGTGAAGATGCAGTTGACCTCATCGACTGAGGTCATTACCCAACAGGCGAAACTGGGCAAGGTGCGCTTGCTCGCGGTCAATGCCAAAGAGCGCTCCGCGCTGGCACCCGATATTCCGCCGATCAGTGACACCTTGTCGGGTTTTGCCAATGAAGTCTGGTTCGGCTTTCTTGCGCCGGCGGGTAGTCCAGCCGCGCTGATTCAAAGAATCAGCGATGCGCTCGCCAAGGCACTCAGCGAGTCTGAGATCAAGGAGCGTTTTGCGCAGAACTATATGACTACCGTACACAAGGACCCGGCGGCATTCGCGTCGGTAATTGATGAGTCCTTGGGTGCCTGGAAGACGATGATCGCTGAACTGGGTCTGCAACCGACCTAGGAGCCCGACTGACCCGCGCGGCTCTGTTTGACTCCTAATCAACTGTAGCGCCGCTGCGCTGAATAATCGGTGTCCAGATTCGCAGCTCGTCTTGCATGAACTTTGCGAGCTGTTCTGGCGAACCGCCAATCGGCTCCATATATTGGTTGTGCAGTTTTTCTCGAATCTCGGGGGTTTGCAACACCGCGTTGATTTCACGATTCATACGACTGATGATTTCAGGTGCCGTACCGGTCGGTGCAAGAATTGCCATCCAGGCAACCGCGACTACTTCTGGGAAACCACTTTCTTTCATGGTCGCAATATCCGGCATCAGCGCACTGCGCTTTTCAGTCGATACTGCCAGCGCTTTCAGCCTGCCGGCCTTGACCTGCGGCATCACGGCAACACCGGGCACACAGGCAAACTGAACATCGCCTTGAAGTATTGACGTAATGGCGGTTGGCGACGACGGATAAGGTATGTGCACCGCAAAGGTATTGGTTTTGGCCTTTAGCAATTCGATGCCCAGATGCGACAGGCTGCCGATCCCGGTCGAGGAGAAGTTGAATTTACCGGGGTTCTTGCGCATCGCGCCGACCAGCTCCTGCAAGCTATTGATACCGGCATCACTGCGAACCGCACACACATTAGCCTGACCTCCAGCCAGTACAACGGGTGTCAATTCCTTGAAGGGATCATACGGTAACTTCTTGTAGAGCACGGTGTTGTAGACCAGCGGACCGTTGGTGCTGATTAAGTAGGTATAGCCATCGGCCGGTGCCTTGGCCACAAAACCGGTACCCACATTACCGCCGGCACCGGCACGATTTTCAATCAACACCGGTTGGCCAAGCCGCTGACCCAGACCCTCGCCAACCAGACGCATCAAGACATCCGGCGAGGAACCCGGTCCGTACGGCACCACCACCTTGATGGGGCGATTGGGCCAGGCTTGTGCTTGTGCTTGAGCGTGCGCGATTGAAGACATGAAGATCGACGACGGTGCCACTGACGACAGCACTAACAACGACAGCACTGACGACGACAGCGCGCGCTTTATACACCGCTTACGGAAATTCATGCTGCATCCTCAATAACACTGGTTTGTTCGAAGTAAACCTGTTCGCCGGCAACGAAGGCCGCCACCATGCTTCGATAGGTCGCCTCGACGACATCGGGCAAGGTCGGCAGTTCGGCGCAATGTACTTGTGCGCACAATCGAGCCCGCTCAAAGACTTCGGCTTGGCGAGCCGGCGCTGCCACCTGAAAGGCATCGCGCTTGAACCGCGTAGCGTCTTTGACATAACGGCCGCGCTTGGCAATCAACTCAATAATCTCACGGTCGAGCGAATCAATCGCCGCGCGAATCTCCCCGAGCGAATCGGCCAGCGGCACATAAGCCGCATCGGTAAAGCGGCGCACTGCGGGCGCATCCGTCTTCGGTTCGGAGCTGGGCATGTTATTTACAGAAAAATTAGCGCAGGGTGCGGAAATATTCACGGACAACCTCGACAAATAACTCAGGCTGCTCGAACGCTGCGAAATGGCCGCCCTTTTCCAGCTCGCGCCAATGCACAATGTTGCTGAAATTGGTTTGCATCCAGCTTCTGACCGGCGTCACGATTTCTTTCGGAAACACCGCGACACCAGTAGGTACCTGCACCGGTTGAATGGTGCGGCGATTGCCAAAACTCTCCCAGTACAGACGCGCCGACGAGGCAGCGCTGGCAGTTACCCAGTACAACATGACGTTGTCGAGCAACTCGTCGCGCCCGAGGATGTTTTCCGGATGGCCATTGCAATCGGTCCAGGCCCAAAACTTTTCGAGAATCCAGGCCGCTTGGCCAGCCGGTGAATCGGTCAGTCCATAACCGAGCGTTTGCGGCCGGGTAGCCTGTTGTTTGGAATAACCCGAATCCCAATCTGCGTAATATTTGGCACCTTGCAGCGCACGGCTTTCTTCGGCGGTGGGTGCCGCCGACACTTTGGGTCGAGGTGCCATCGCCAGCGTGATATGAATACCCAAACAGTGCTCTGGGTCCTGCGCACCGAGTGATGTAGTCACGGCCGAACCCCAATCGCCGCCTTGCGCCCCATATCGTGAGTAGCCCAGGCACGCCATCAGGACACTCCAGGTTTTCGCGATCCGCTCAACACCCCAGCCAGTACTCGTGGGCTTGTCGGAAAATCCAAAACCGGGCAGGGACGGACAGATCACATGAAACGCATCGCTCGCAGCACCGCCATAGTGGGTCGGATTGGTCAGCGGTTCAATCACTTTATGAAACTCCACGATTGAACCCGGCCAGCCGTGCGT
>JANORY010000848.1:0-1844 GCA_031415535.1 Burkholderiales bacterium
GCACCGTACAGCGTCTTGGCAATCGCATGCGTTCCGTTATCGGCGACCAGCAAGGTGTAGCCGTCGGCGGCTGCGCGTGCCACCGAGGTCGAGCCGATGGTACCGCCCGCGCCGGAACGGTTCTCGACCACTACCTGTTGACCGAGGCGCTCGGACAGGCGCTGCGCCAGAATTCGGCCGAAGGTGTCGGAATTGCCGCCCGGGGCATGCGGCACCACCAGTTTGATCGGCCGATTCGGAAACGCCTGAGCCCAAGCGCTGCCGGCGTTGGCAGCAAACAAAAGCAGCGCCAGTGCAGCCGCCAGCGACCTGAATTTTTTCATCTTTCTGCTCCACCTGTTTTGAGATCGTTTGATGACTTGAGCCGCCACCGTAGCATGGATTCAGCGTGCCTCCCTCCGGTATCGGCGCGCGGCGTTTCGATCATCTTGATCCGGCAGGCTGAAATCGGCTATTCGTTGTATGCTCCAAAGTGGCCAACGAAAGCGCCCGACTGAAACGACCACAAGGCCGAAACAATAACTTGGAAGACACCATTGAAGATTCGTGAAATTGCCAGCGGGCTGCAGTTCCCGGAGGGCCCGATTGCGCTCGACGATGGCTCGGTGCTGCTGGTCGAGATTGCCCGCGGTACCGTGTCGCGGGTGAGTCCGGACGGCAAGATCAAGGTGCTCTGCGAGATGGGCGGCGGCCCGAACGGGGCGGCGCTCGGGCCAGATGGTGCGGTCTATGTCTGCAACAACGGCGGCTTTAATTGGAATCGCACCGCCGACGGGCTAACCTTTCCGATCGGCCAGGCCGACGATTATTCCGGTGGGCGAATCGAGCGCCTGAACCTGAACACCGGTCGCAGCGAACGCGTCTACGAAACCGTCCAGACTCGGCTGGGCGAACGTGGACTGCGCGGCCCAAACGATCTCGTCTTCGATGCCTACGGCGGGTTCTGGTTCACCGATCTCGGCAAGACCCGGCCGCGTGATATGGATCGCGGTGGCCTCTACTACGCGCGCGCCGATGGCTCATTGATTCGCGAAGTCGCCCAGCCGGTGCTGACCCCGAATGGCGTTGGTTTATCGCCCGACGGCAAGGTGGTGTACGTCGCCGAGACCGAAGGTGCCCGGCTGTGGGGCTTCGATATATCGGCCGCCGGCGAAGTCACCAAACAAGCCTTTCCGTCTCCACACGGCGGGCGTTTTCTGGGCCAGGCGCGCGCCGGATTTCAACGCTTTGATTCGATGGCCGTCGACGCCGAGGGCAACATCCTGGTGGCGACCTTGATGAACGGTGGCATCACCACTTTTTCTGCCGACGGCCGCGACATCCAGTTTGTGCCGCTGCCCGACCTGATGGTCACCAATCTGTGCTTCGGCGGCAAGGGACTGCGCACGCTCTACGTCACGTTTTCGGCCAAGGGCAGCCTGGTTGCCATTGACGACTGGCCGGTGGCTGGGCACCGGCTGCATTACCAATAAAATCCGAATATGAACCGATGTACTTGATACGATTTTTATTGAAAGAAACCCGATGTCCCAGTTGATTGAACTCACCGCCCGCGATGGTCATAAATTCGCCGCCTTCAAGGCCGAACCCACTGGCCGTGCCCTGGGCGCTATTTTGGTGATCCAGGAAATCTTTGGCGTCAACAGCCATATCAAATCGGTCGCTGACGGTTATGCGGCGGCCGGCTATCTGGCGATCGCGCCGGCACTTTATGATCGAGCACAACGCGGCTACGAAACCGGCTACTCACCAGAAGAGATTCAAGCTGGCGTTGCGATCATGCAGTCCTTGAACCTCGAGAACACCTTGAAGGATGTCGAAGCCAGCCTGGAGCATGCCCGGCC
>JANORY010000849.1:0-5480 GCA_031415535.1 Burkholderiales bacterium
ACTTGAATGAGAAGGACAAGGCGCTCGGCAGTTTTCAAAAGGGCTTACAGCTCTTGCCGAATGATTCCGAACTGAACAATAACTATGGCTGGTATTTGTGCCGCAATGGTCGCGAGCGTGAATCGATTGATTTTTTTATCAAGGCCACCCGCAATCCGCTCTACACGACTCCGGCTCGGCCCTTGCACAACGCCGGCATTTGTGCGCTCAAGGGTGGCGACGAGGTGGTCGCCGAGAAATACTTCCTGCAGTCCTACCAGGCCGACCCGCGCAATCCCGTGGCGCTCTTTCAGCTCGCCGATTTGTATCTGAAGCGTAACGATCTGGAGCGCGCGCGGACTTATTCCAAGCGCCTCTTGACCTTGTATGAGCCGAACGCCGAGACGCTCTGGTTATCGCTGAAAGTTGAACGCAAGTTGGGCAATCGCGACGGCGAAGCGAGCTTCGGGAGTCAGTTGCGTCGCAAGTATCCGCAGTCCAGGGAAACGGCTTATTTGATGACGGGCGACTATGCCCAATGAATCGATTTCGACGCCTGCCGAACTGGTCGCGGCGCGTGAATCACAAGGCCTCAGTGCCGAGGATATCCAGCGACAACTGAAAATTCACATCAAACAATTGGATGCACTGGAGCGCGGCGAGTGGGACTCGCTGCCGGGTCTTTCATTTGTGCGGGGTATGTTGCGCAGCTACGGTCGAGCCATCAATGTTGATGTCGAACCTTTGCTGGCGACGATTGGCGGCCACGGCGTCGCCACTGACCTGAAATCGTCGGCCTCCTTACAAGAGCCGATCCGCTCGGTGGGCATGCTCGGTTTTGGCAATGGCGGTTCAGGCAACAGTTGGAGTTGGCTGGCCTTGATGGCGGTCGGTATCGCGGCCCTGGCATTGTTCTTTGGCAAGGCCGGCGACAGCCCCCGCGTCCCGTCATGGCTGGGCGGGCCGTCGGCCGGAGCAGATTCAAAAAAGCCGGACGCCGATGCGGCGCAGGGGGCCCCTCAAACCGCCAGTCTGCCCGCTGTACCGGCGCTGCCGGAAACCGGTCACAAGCTCGAACTCGCATTGACCAGTCAAACCGGGCAAGACGATCGGCTGGTCGCGACGATCAGCCCGGAACCCGCTGCCGGCGCGGCGCAGACGGCTGTGAACGCGGCCCCCGAGATCGCTCTGAAGCTGGCTTTTGTGGCTGATACCTGGGTGCAGCTTTCGCAATCCGATGGCCGGGTATTGTTAGCCGGCAGCTACCGCGCCGAATCCGCCACCGAATTTGCAACCCGAGGGGTTGTCACGATCGCTACCCGTTATCCGGCCCGGATCAAGATCGAGTTCGACGGCAAAATGGTCCCTCTTGAGTTACCCGCCGGCACCCAATTATTAAGATCGAGATTGCCATGACAGGCTGCCTTGAAAACACCGTGCCTACTATCGCCCAGCCCGGTGCTCGTAAAGTAACCCGCACGGTTCGTGTGCAGTACGGCAAAAACGTCGTCAGCATTGGCTCGGATTCGCCGATTGTTGTGCAATCGATGACTAACACCGACACCGCCGATGCGATCGCAACGGCCATTCAATGCAAGGAGCTGGCGCAGGCGGGTTCAGAGCTGGTTCGTATCACCGTTAATTCGCCGGCCGCAGCCCAATCGGTTGCAGCGATTCGCGAACAACTCGATCGGATGGGCATTGATGTGCCGCTGGTGGGCGACTTTCACTATAACGGTCACAAGTTGCTGAGTCAGTTTCCGGACTGCGCCAAGGCCTTGTCGAAGTACCGAATCAACCCCGGCAACGTCGGCAGCGCCGGCAAGCGTGATGACAATTTTGCGCAAATGATTCAGATTGCGCGCGATAACGGCAAGCCGGTGCGCATTGGCGTTAATTGGGGCAGTTTGGATCAAGGCCTGTTGGCGCGATTGATGGACGTCAATGCCAAACGCAGCGCACCCTGGGACGCCCAGGCGGTAATGCGCGAGGCGTTGGTGACTTCGGCAATTGAAAGTGCCGAGCAGGCGCAAGCCTTGGGCTTGCCCGCCGATGCCATCGTGCTGTCAGCCAAAGTCTCAAGCGTGCAGGACCTGATCGTCGTCTACGGCCAATTGGCGGCGCGCTGTAATTATCCATTGCATCTGGGCCTGACCGAGGCGGGCATGGGCAGCAAAGGTATCGTCGCATCAACGGCGGCGATGGCCGTGCTGCTGCAGCAGGGCATTGGCGACACGATTCGCGTCTCGTTGACGCCGGAACCGAATGGCGATCGGCGCCGCGAGGTCATCGTCGCGCAGGAACTTTTGCAGACGATGGGTTTGCGCGCCTTCGCGCCGCTGGTCGTGGCGTGTCCCGGCTGCGGGCGGACCAGCAGTACCTTTTTTCAGGAATTGGCCGCCAAGATTCAAACCTATTTGCGCGATCAGATGCTGGTCTGGCGCGCCCAGCATCCCGGCGTTGAATCGATGCAGGTTGCCGTCATGGGTTGTGTGGTCAACGGCCCTGGCGAGAGTAAACACGCCAACATTGGCATCTCCTTGCCGGGTGCCGACGAAGCGCCGGTTGCACCGGTGTTTGTCGACGGCCAGCGCACGGTGACCTTGAAGGGCAGCCGGATCGCCGAAGAGTTTCAGGCGATCGTTGAGCAATACGTTCAACGTAAATATCCAGCGCCGATCACCGTCCACTCAGACGCATCGCTGGACAATCCCGCATGAGCCCGAAGCTTGAGAAAATTCAGGGCGTTCGCGGCATGAACGACGTTTTACCCGCCGATGAACCGCTTTGGCGCCGGCTCGAAGAGTCAGTTGCGGCCTGCATGAAGACCTATGCTTACCAGCGAGTGCGTACACCAATTGTCGAATCAACTCGCCTGTTTGTTCGGGGTATCGGAGCCATTACCGATATCGTCGAAAAGGAAATGTACTCGTTCACCGATGCTCTGAATTCGGAGCAATTGACCTTGCGGCCCGAGAACACCGCTGGTGTGGTCCGGGCAGTGATTGAACATAATTTGCTGTACGACGGCCCGAAACGTCTTTGGTATTCCGGCCCGATGTTTCGTCACGAGCGTCCGCAAAAAGGCCGCTATCGCCAGTTCCATCAGGTCGGTGCCGAAGCGCTTGGATTTGCCGGCCCCGATGCCGACGCCGAGGTTATTTTGCTGTGTCATCGGCTGTGGGATGATCTCGATCTTCGTAACGTCAAGCTCGAGCTGAATTGCTTGGGTTCGAGCGCCGAACGCGGCTTGCATCGCGCCGCCCTCATCGCCTATTTCGAAGCGAATCAAGCACTGCTCGATGACGACGCAAGGCGGCGATTGCACAGCAACCCCTTACGCATTCTCGATACCAAAAATCCGGCCCTGCAGACTTTGGTCGAACAAGCGCCGACACTGTCGGAGTTTCTCGGGCCTGAGTCGCGAGCCCATTTTGACGAACTGCAGAGTTTGCTCAAGTCACAGAATATTCCGTTTCGAATTAATCATCGGCTGGTGCGCGGACTCGACTATTACAATCTGACGGTGTTCGAGTTCGTGGTCGATGGCCTGACCATTTGCGGCGGCGGCCGCTACGACCCGCTGACCGAAATGCTCGGCGGCAAAGCCGCGCCGGCCTGTGGCTTTGCGCTCGGTGTAGAGCGGGTGCTTGAACTGATGCGGGTGCAGGAATCCGGCCTCGACGCTTCGCAATGCGATGTCTATGTAATCCACTTCGGTGAGGCTAGTGGCCCCGCCGCTCTGCAAGTCGCGGAACGAATTCGTGACCATGGCGTCGACGTTTTGCTGCACTGTGGCGGTGGCAGCCTCAAGTCGCAATTCAAGCGCGCCGATGCAAGCGGTGCCGTGTTGGCCGTTGTGCTTGGGGCCGACGAAATCGCCGCCGGACAGGCCACCGTGAAGTGGCTACGCGGTCAGAATTCGGGCACGCCACGGCAACAAACGGTATCGCAACAGCAGTTGGCCGAGATTGTGGTCGATGCGCTGGTTGCGGACGATTAACGATTAACGATTAACGATTAACGCATGACGACTGACGAGAATTTTTATGGCCTATGATTTGCAAGAACAAGAGCAGATTGATACCTTCAAGGCATTCTGGGAGCGTTGGGGTAATCTCATTCTGACCACCGTGACGGTGCTGCTGCTGGCCTTTGCGGCCTATCGCGCCTGGGGTTGGTACCAGGATAATCGCGCGGTGCAGGCGGCGCAGGCTTATGAAGAGTTGCGCCTCGCCGCCGAGAAGAAGGATTTGCCCAAGGTCAAGGAAAGCGCTGGCGTCGTGTTCGAACAATTCGGCGCAACCGTTTATGCTCCGATGGCGGCACTGGTTGCCGCCAAGGCTTATGTCGACGGCAACGATACCAAGAGCGCCAAGGCGGCATTGCAATGGGTGATCGATAAGGCCGGCGACGGTGAATTCCGGCAGGTTGCGCGGGTCCGTCTGGGCGGCATTTTGCTGGACGAGAAACAATATGACGACGCGCTGAAGTGGGTCGGTACCGATACGACCGGCCGCTACGCGGCGGCGCTCGCCGATCGTCGCGGCGATATCCTGGCCGCACAAGGTAAGCGCGACGAAGCGCGCGCCGCTTACAAGCTGGCGTTCGAAAAGTACGAAGGGACCAGCCCGATGAAACGGCTGGTGCAGATCAAACTCGATGGTCTCGATGCCGGCGGTTCCTGATTGAGTGCTGTTATCAAACACGACACGATGTTTTTCGACCGCCAGAGCAAGCGCGACATGAGTTGCTTGCGCCCCACCGGTCTGCGGCACAGTGCGCGAGTGTTGTTGCTGAGCTCGATGCTCGGTTTAATGCTGAGCTCGCTGGCCGGCTGCAGTTGGTTCTCAGCCAGCACCAAACCGGTGCCGTCGGAGCTGCTTGCTCTGAGCGGCAAGTCGGTTGTGACTTCACTCTGGACCGTGTCGCTCGGTGCCGCAGGCGTCGGATTTCAACCGGTGAGCGCCGGTGATGCGGTGTTGGCGGCATCCGCCGACGGCACGGTGCTGCGGGTCGATGCCAAAACCGGCCAGGTCATTTGGCGGCAGTCCTTGCCGCACAGTTTGGTGGCGGGTATTGGTAGCGATGGCGAGACGGCTGTGGTCGCGGCGCGTGACGGCAGTCTGATCGCGCTCGATAGCACCGGCAAAACGCGCTGGAGCGTGGCGCTCGGTACCGAAGTGGTCACCGTGCCCGCTGCCGGGCAAGGGCTGGTAGTGGTTCGCAGCAGCGATAACCGGGTCAGCGCTTTTGAGCTCGATAGCGGCAAGCGGCGTTGGACCTTGCAACGCCAGGCGCCGACGCTCATGTTGCGGCAGACCGGTGCCATCAGCATCGATGGCAGCACGGTTTATGTCGGATTGCCGGGCGGGCGCATCCTCGCTCTAAGTGCGCAAACCGGCGCGGTTCGATGGGAAGCCGCAGTCACCCAGGCACGAGGTTCGAACGAAATTGAACGGATTGCCGACGTGGTGGCGGCACCGGTGGTGAGCGGACGC
>JANORY010000850.1:0-2326 GCA_031415535.1 Burkholderiales bacterium
TCGCCGCGCGCGGCAATCAGGAAGCTGCGACGCGGCGAAATTTCCAAGGCAAACAGTGGCACCTTTGATAAACCGATTGAAAGATCACCCGCCCGAGTCAGTTGTGTGTCCTTCAGCGCAATCTTGCCGGCCTCTTCGGCGAGCCTCGTCAACGCCGAGCGCTTGATCGTGATCATGTAATGCCTTAACGCGCCTTTGCCGTCGCGCCAGAACGCGACCTGGGCCGGTTCGTCAAGGATCCGGCGCAACAGCGCATCCGACCAACTGGCCTCATGCTCGTAGGCGATTCGGCGAATCGCACCCAGTACACCGAGCCGGTCTTCATGCGTCTCGTAGTAAAACGCCAAGTCTTCGGTGAAGATCAGCTTGGCAATCGGTTGTTGCAAGAGGTCGCGCGGCAGCGCGGCGAGGCTTTGAGTGGTCAACAGTGCATCGGGCGCTGACAGATCGAGTCCGAGAGGATTAACAGTTCGGTCAAACGAGAACCAGCCCAGCGACCGTATCGCAACCAAGCCACCAATCAGCAGCGCTAGCGTTGCAAGCGCAAGGATGAATCGTCGCAGCACCGCAGTTCTTTCCTGGTTGGATGGATCTTGATGAACTCCAGCACTATTCTGAACCCTTGTTCAGCGCTGATCCTAGCGCAGATTGCGGCCGATTTGAGGCAAACGTCGGGCATTTTTAATGTCGATCGGCTCGATCTGCTCAGCGGGTTCAAACCCGAACACCCTGCCATAAAAATACAACTCGGCTTGCAACGCCCGCTTGATGTTTTCCGCCTTGCGAAAGCCATGCTGCTCGCCGGCAAAAGTCAGATAGGCGGTTGCAATACCGTTGTCGCGAAGCGCGTTAAACATCGCTTCACTCTGATCGGGCGGCACGACTTCATCTTCCAGACCTTGCAGAAACAGAATCGGTGACGCGATACGTTCGGCAAAGTGAATCGGTGAACGTGCGACGTAGACCGCACGCTGCGCCGGGTAGGGGCCAATCATCGAATCGAGATAACGGCTTTCGAACTTGTGCGTATCTTTGGCCAGAGCTTCGGCGTCACTCACGCCGTAATAACTCGCGCCGGCCTTGAACAGATTGCGGAAGGTCAACGCACTCAAGGTGGTATAGCCGCCGGCGCTGCCGCCACTGATCATCAGTCGATCGCCGTCAATCAGACCCTGTGCGACCAGATAGCGGGCTGCGTTCACGCAGTCATCGGTATCGACCACACCCCAAGCGCCGTTCAACCGCTGCCGATAGGCGCGACCATAACCGGTGCTGCCGCCGTAGTTGACATCGAGCACACCAATGCCGCGACTGGTCCAGTATTGATAGCTCAACTTCAAGCTTGAGTTGCTCGATCCGGTCGGCCCGCCGTGGCTCTTCACCAGCACCAGCGGTAACTCGCCGGCCGGCGCGGTAAAATCCCGATTGGTCGGCGGATAATAAAACGCATGCGCGCTCAGGTTGTTCTCGGTCGGAAACTCGATCGCTTGTGGCACCGACAAATAGCCGTCGAGTTGCTGCAGATCAAGATCGCTGCTGTGTTTTATCTCGCTGAACTGCATGCTTGCGAGATCGAATCGGACAATCACCGCGAAGCAAGTCGGCGATGCCGCCTGAAATACCGCCTGACCCTGGGCCGCGCTGACGCTGCTGATCGAACTGTAGGGCGTAGCCAATTCGTGCAACACCAAGCTGGTGGTGTCGAGCAGCGCCAGTTTCGATTCACCGCGCTGCGAATAGGTACAGAGAATCTGGCCGGGCGAAATAAACCCATAGGTGCTCTGGCCAAACACCCACATCGGCAAGCCAAACTCGGCGTCGAGCCGGGTCAAGGCTTCGGGCTGCTGGTTGCCCGCGTTCAAGCGGTACAGATTCCACCAGCCGGTGTGTTCAGCCACAAAATGGAGCTGTCCATCGGGTGACCATTCCGGCTGAAAGATTGATTCGGTCGGACCACCCGCGACCTGAGCGGCCTGGCTGAGTTGACCGTTATCATCGACCTCGGCGACCCACAGCTCACAGCCATCCCACGGCATGTTCGGATGATTCCAGGTAAGCCAGGCCAGCCTTTTACCATCCGGCGATAGCCGAGGATTGCTGTAAAAGTCATTGCCGCCAACCAGAATCCGTTCGATCCGCGCAGGCTCGGCATCGGCCGCTGCTGATGTCAGGCCTGCAGCATCGTCCAGGGGCAGCATCACAATGCAATTCACGCACTGTCGCCGGGCAGCGCTATCAGCATCGCGATGATCCTCGCGAACGGCGATCAGCGAACGACGCCGCACATCGTGCACATAGTCGGCGTAACGCAGCCCGGGGTTAGCGG
>JANORY010000851.1:0-1061 GCA_031415535.1 Burkholderiales bacterium
TCTCTCATCTCTATTAACCTCTTTCTTCGAGGGTTTTGAGCAGTCCGGCGATTTTGTTGCCTGCCGAATTGAGCTGGCCGAGCACTTTCTGTATCGGCGACTGAAGCAGGCCGATGATTTCGCCGACGAGTTCCTGTTTCGACTTCATGTTTTTCAGGATGGCCAATTGGTCATCACCGATAAACACGCCGCCGTCGATGTACGCGCCTTTGAGAATCGGGCGGTCGTTGCCCAATGCCCGGAAATCGGAAAGCAGAATGGCCGGAGCCTTCGGGTTGTCCGAAATCAGGATGCTCGTCGGCCCGTGCAGTGCCTCAAAAAGGGCCTTGTAGCCTTTCGAATCGGGCTGGTCTTCGAGTGCTTTTTGAATGAGGGTGTTTTTCGCCACTTTGAACGAGATGTTCTGCTCAAAGCATTTGCGGCGAAGCTGGTTGATTTTGCTGACCGGCAACTGCGACGAATCGGCGAGGTAGAAGAACGGGACGTTCAAAAGCTCCTCTTTCAATTCTGCAATCGCCACTGTTTTTTCTTCACGAGTCATTTCTGAAAATGATTGTGGCCGAAGACTTTTTTCAATAAACCGGTTTATCCGTTCTGAAAAAAAAGTCCGTTGGCGATTTTAGAATTTAACGGATTTCGTATCAATCGGAACGCCTGGCGACATCGTCGAGGCTGCCGTGATGGAGCGCATGTAAAGGCCCTTTGCCGACGACGGCTTCATTTTGTGGAGCGTCGAAAGGAGCTCGTGCGCGTTTTCGACGAGCTGTTCGGTTGTGAAACCGACGCGGCCAATCGAGGCGTGCACGATGCCATATTTGTCTGCACGGAAAGCGATTTTGCCCTTTTTGACCTCGGTCACGGCATCGCCGACGTTGAGCGTCACCGTACCCGTTTTGGGGTTCGGCATCAGGCCGCGCGGGCCGAGAATACGGGCCACCTTGCCAAGCTGCGCCATCACGTTGGGCGTGGCAATGATGACATCCACATCCATCCAGCCGCCCTGAACTTTGGTGATGTACTCGTCGAGGCCGACGAAATCGGCTCCGGCGGCGGTTGCTTCC
>JANORY010000852.1:0-13370 GCA_031415535.1 Burkholderiales bacterium
GCGGCGCAAGGCAGCCGACAAGTTTGTCTCGGCTTACAACGAGTTAAATCGACTGGTCAGCGAGGCGACCAAGTATGATCCCGGCAGCAAGACGGCCGGTACGCTGCAAGGTTCTCAATCGATCGTTTCGGTGCAGAACCAGATGCGTGGCTTGATTGGTAGCACGACCAGTAGCGGGACGCTAACGCGGCTGTCCGATGCCGGCCTGGAACTACAACGTGACGGCTCTTTGTCGATTAACGAAAGCAAGTTCAATCAGGTAGCCGCAACGCCCAGAAATCTGCAAACACTGTTCGCATTCAACGATCCTTTGAATGCCGCAAACAACGGTATTGCCCGTCGAATTGCTGACTTGGCCACCCAATTGCTGGGTAACGATGGCGCGGTCGGAAGCTCGACTGAAACTTGGCAGCGACGAATCAGTGCCATCGAGCAGCAAAAAACGCGTATCGAATCGCGTCTGGTCGATATTGAAAAACGCCTGCGCAGCACTTACAGTGCGCTCGACGCAAAAGTTACTCGAATCAGCAACGAGGGTCGCCAGTTCACGACCATCAGTTAGACAGCCGCTCTTCAATCAGTGGTTGCCTACGGCGTCTCACCGGACCCGCCAAGCACTCAAGCCGACGCCGCCCTGGTCGATATCAATGCATAACCCCATCGTTTCGGACTATGCATCGATATGAATACAAACAACCCACTGGCCGCCAAGTCTTATCAGAATCTCGCACTTGAAACTTCGATCACTGACGCCAGTCCGCACCGCCTGATCTCACTGCTCTATGCCGGCGCGCTGGAGGCCATCGCACGGGCCCGTGGCGCATTAAACAACCAGGATACAGTTGGCCGAGGCAAAGCTGTAAATCGCGCGATTCGAATTATTGACGAAGGCCTGAGACACGCGCTCGATCTGAATTCCTATGCGCTGGCCCAGGATCTGGATCGACTCTACGACTACATGATCCGGCGCCTGTTCAGTGCGCATCGTCATGCCAGCGATGCGATGCTCAAAGAAGTAGCCAGCCTGCTGGGCGGCCTGAATGAAGCCTGGCTGGCCATCGCGCCATCGAAGCTCGCCGCCGCGCCAGCACTTCGTTAACACCATAAACCTCATCGGATAGCGCAAGATGTACCAACAATTATTGAGTTGTGAACTTGAAATTCTGGCCGAGGCGGAACAACTGCTCGCCCACGCCAAAGCGGCCCGTCAACGGGACTTCAATCTGCTGCGCGAACAATACTTGCAACGGATTGCCGAGGTGCAAGGGTTACGGACTCTGGTTCGCCTTAACGACGAGCAACGCGCTGTCCTGCTTGAGATCGCGCTCGCCTTGCTCCGACTCGACGGCCAGATACGCCGTATCGTCGATCCGGACAGCAGCCGTGCCGATTCCTGGCTGTCGAAACGCCAGGACCAGGGCCGATCAATTAACAACAGTCGCAAGCCGGTAGGAGTTTGACGGACCATGCAAAGTATCCTGACGCCCTTCGAGATCTCGGATCAAATGCTCATCAAAAGCACGCTGCGCGAGCTCATGCGTCATGCCGGGGCGATCTATCTGACCGCTCGCCAGCCAAACCGACTCAGTGTTTCGGCCCGGATGGTGAGTTTCGATGCGACCGACATCGTGATTGAAGCGAATGTCGATGACGCGCGCCTGCAGGAACTCATGTCTGCCAATGCGCCCTGCCTGATCGCCAATTTGGGTTTTGTCCAGGTGCAGTTCGATCTGCACAATTTACGGTTGACCAGCGCCTCAAACCGAATAGCGCTGTGCGGCGCGGTTCCGAATGTCGTCTATCGGATCCAGCGGCGCGAAGGGGTACGAGTACGTCCGTTCGCCAGTCAGCCCATCGTCTGCCATATGCGTAGCGCGCAAGGCAGGTCCACCGGCTGGTCGGTGCTTGATCTGTCGGTGATTGGCCTGGCCTTGCAAGTTCCCGCCCTGGCCATCATTCCGGCAACCGATACCATCATTGAACACGCGCAGCTCGAGTATGGTTCGGACACACCGATACCGGTTCATCTGGCCGTGCGTCGCTGCTGGCTTGCCGATGATGCTCCAGAATCGGGCCGGGTACTGGGCTGCGAATTTCGATATCTTGATCAGAACAATGAACGTCGACTGCAACTGCTGATCACCGAAATCGAGCGAGCATCGTTCAGGATTAATCAGCGAATCGAATCACATTGAGCGCTCTGGTCGTTCAAGTTCAGTTAGACATTCATGTTCATGATGTCGGTGTAGGCCGATACCAGACGATTTCGAACCGTCACTGCGGCCTGAAACTCAATCTGCGCTTTCTGCATCGCAATCATGGTTTGCTCAAGCGAGACGCCGGGTTTGTTCAACTGAAAATCGCGCTGCAGATTGCTGACTTCGTTCTGCGATTCGCGGACCGACTGCAGCGCATTTTTGAGCACATTAGAGAACGACGCCGAACCGGCCGCAGCGGCAGGCTGCGTTCCGGTGCTACCGAGCGTCGCAGCCGCTGCGCCAGCGCTTGCGCCGCTGATCGATTGACTTAAGCCCGATCGAATCGCGGCGAGCGCAGGCATAACCGCTTTGATGTCCATGTTCGTCCCTCGCAAGACCTGGTAAGGTGTTTTACGCTGGTACGATCATAGGCTTCAAAAGGCGCAGGAGCGGCGTGAAAAGCGGCTGTTTCAAGCGCTATATCAAGGTTTTCCACGGCCGCAGTTTTATGAATAATCCGTGCCATGGAGAACACATCAAACGTCGCTAATACCGTCGTCGGTCCTCGTCATGGACTCGCGACCTGGCCGGCCCGACAGGTCTTTGCGCTGTGCGCCGGACTGGCCTTGTTATTCGCCACTATTACCGTCAGTGTGCAGTGGAGCCGCAGCGGTGATTATCGCGTGTTATTTGCAAATCTGAGCGATCGTGACGGCGGTGCCGTGATCGCTGCGCTGTCGCAGATGAACATCCCCTACAAGTTCACCGAGGTCGGCGGTGCCATCTCGATTCCGGCCGATCAACTGCATCCGGTGCGCATGAAGCTGGCCTCGCAAGGGCTGCCACGCGGCGGTACGGTCGGCTACGAGCTGATGGAATCGCAGAAATTCGGTGCCTCACAATTCCAGGAACGATTGAACTACCAGCGTGGGCTTGAGGGCGAGTTAACGCGCTCGATCCAGGCCTTGTCGTCGATTCAATCAGCGCGGGTACATCTGGCCTTGCCGGCACAGAATGGCTTTTTTCGTGATCGCCAGAAACCGTCGGCCTCGGTATTGTTGAATCTGCATGCCGGCCGGCAGATCGATCGTGCGCAGATCGCCGGCATTGTTCACCTGGTCGCCTCGTCAGTCACCGAGCTGACCCCAAAACAAGTGAGCGTGGTCGATCAGGATGGCAAATTGTTATCCGAGGATCCGCAGTCACCAGCGATCGGCCTCGATCCCTCGCAGCTCGCCTATTTGCGCCGCATCGAGAGCGACTACGTGCAAAGAATTCTCGAAATTGTCCAGCCAATGGTCGGTAGCGGCAACGTTCGCGCCCAGGTCAGTGCCGACGTCGATTTCACGCAATCGGAGGCCACTGCCGAGGAGTACAAGCCGAATCAGGGCAAGGAGCCACAGACGGTGCGCAGTCAGCAGACCTCCGAAGGCAGCAGTGCCGATGCGGGCGGTGCGCAGGCTCAAGGCGTGCCAGGAGCGCTCTCGAATCAACCAACCGGCGCGTCCAGTGCGCCGATCAATGGTCCTGCACAAAGTGTTCAGGCCGCCACTGCAGCCGGTGCAGCCGGCGGCGGCGGTGCCGGAGCGCGTCGCGAGGCGACCATCAATTTTGAGGTCGACAAAACGATCAAGGTCACCCGCAATCCATCGGGCATGATCAAGCGCCTGACCGCCGCTGTGATCGTCAATCACCGGCGCAGCGTCGACAAGGCCGGCAAGGTCACCTTGACGGCGTTATCTGAAAAGGAGATTGAAGGGATCAACGCGCTGGTTCGAGAAGCGATCGGCTGGAGCAAGGAACGCGGCGACACCCTTAATGTCATGAACACGCCCTTTGTGGTTGAAGAGCAGGCGCCGAAACCGGTTGAATTGCCGTGGTGGCGGCAGCCCGAGAATATCGCCACTGCCAAGGAGGCCGGCAAAACCGGCGGCCTGGTCTTGCTGGGCATGTTGACCATTTTCGGCGTCATCCGACCCGCCATGAAAGCCATTCCAAAATCGCCACCGCAAAACCAGCCAACTGCAAACCGCGAGAGCATTAACGAAACCGTTCAGGATGAATTAACGCTACCCGGAGTGAATCAGCCTCAGGTACTGCAGATGGCCCGTGAGAATCCCGCTGCGGTTGCCAGTGTAGTCAGGACCTGGGTGAACAAGAATGGATGATCAGGGTCTGGCAGACGCCGCCATGTTGATGCTGGCGATTGGTGAGGAGGCCGCGACGCAGGTCTTTCGTGAGTTAAACGCCAAGGAAGCGCATCGACTAGGTGAGGCGATGTTGGCCATCGATTCATCAGCCAACAGCCAGCTCGAAGAAGTGTTGGGAAAATTCCAGCAGGCCGCCAGCCAACACAATCCGATCGTAGCGGATTCGAACTCTTATGTGAAAAATGTCGTTACCCGAGCCTTAGGTCCTGAACGCGCCGACCTGCTGCTCGATCGCATTATCGCAAAGGACGGACCCAGCGGCATCGAGCGACTGAACTGGATGGACGCCAACAGCATTTATGAGTTGATCGGCGAAGAGCATCCGCAGATCATCGCTTCGGTGTTGCTGCACCTCGAGGCCGATCACGCCGCCGAGGTCATGAAGCTGCTCGAAGAAAATCTGCGCGCCGAAGCGCTGCTGCGTATGGCGACGATGGGATCGATCCACCAGGACGTTCTGGTCGATCTCGATGCGGCATTGACCCAACTCATGCGCACGCCCCGCAAACGCCGACAGGGTAACTTGGGGGGTGCCAAGGTGGCTGCGCAAGTGCTCAATCACCTCGGCAGCGAAAACGAGAAACTGATTCTGAACTCAATCCGAGATGTCGACGAAGAGCTGGCCGAGCAAATCAGCGATCAGATGTTCACTTTTGGCGATCTGCTGAAGCTCGATGACAAGGCGATCCAGTTAGTGTTGCGCGAAGTTCAAAGTGACTCCTTGATTGTGGCCTTAAAGGCAGCCGATGCTGAATTGCGCGAGCGCATTTTCAAAAATATGAGCCAGCGCGCTGCCGAGACGCTGCGCGAGGATCTTGAATCGCGCGGACCGGTTCGCATGAGCGAGGTCGAAGAACAGCAGAAAGAAATCATGAAGGCGGTCCGACGCCTGGCCGATGAAGGACAGATACAGCTTTCCAGCGGTGGCGGCGGCGATGGCTTCGTTTAACGAAGGACTCGCCGGTCTGATTCGACCCGCAACCGATGACGCCAACCGTTCGATCGATCGCGCCGAGCGCTTGCGCGACGCGCTGCCCTTCCAGTTACGAACGCTGGAGGCATTCGCGACCGACCCTTCGAGCGCAGCGGCGCAGCCGGACAGTCTCGATTCAATCTTGCAACAACGTTACCGGGACGGCTTCGAGGAGGGTCAACGCGTCGCCGAACATCGGGCGCTGCAGGCCAGCGACCAGGAATCGCGACGCCTCGGCAAGACCCTGGGCCAACGAGTACAGGCCTTGACTGAATCATTCGAGCGCGAATTTTGCCAGCAGGAAGAGGCGATTGCCGACAGCCTGACCGGCCTGGCGATTGAACTAGCGCAACAGTTGGTAGCCAGTCACATAAGCCTTGATCGGCACGCCGCACTCGGCATTGTGCGGCAATGCCTGACGCTGCTACCGAGACCGGCGCGCGCCTGTCGATTGACGATGAATCCCGATGACCTCGAGTTTCTGCGCGCAACACTCGGCGCTGAACTGGCAGCCTATGAAATCGAGCTGGTCGGTGATGCTTCGATCCAGGCCGGCGGCTGTCATTTGGCCAACGATCAAATGAGCCTCGACTCGAGCCTGCCGAGTCGCTGGCAACACGCGATCACCGCGATGGGCGCTCTAGTGCGCTCGCCGAGTTCATGACAGCCAGCATGCCCCAACAATCTGCCTATCCAGCGTCGCGCTGGCTTTCTCACTTCAATGGATTGCGGCTTGTGGCCGCCCACTTGCGACCGGTCACGGTCGCGGGGAAACTGCTTCGTGCCAACGGACTATTGGTCGAGGCCTGCGGCTTAAATCTGCCGCTCGGCTCGATCTGCGAAATCAGCAGCCCCTTGACTGCTGGTGACCGTCAATCGGTCGAGGCCGAAGTGGTCGGATTCAAGGACGGCCGAACCTATCTCATGCCGGTTGAGGATTTGATTGGCGTCGCACCCGGTGCCGCCGTTTACGCCAAGGCGGAGATTTCTGATGCGCCGCGCTTCGGGATTCCGGTGGCACCCAAGCGACGTGCCCAAGACCAACTGCGGCATCTGCCGATTGGCGATGGTTTGTTCGGTCGCGTCGTAGACGCGCGTGGCGAGCCACTCGATAGCCTCGGCGCACTGAGCAACACTTCCCAGCAACCGATCTTCAGAAGGCCGATCAACGCCATGTCGCGCGCGCCGATCCGGCAGGTGCTCGACACCGGTGTGCGTGCTATCAATGCGCTGCTCAGCGTCGGTCGCGGTCAGCGCCTGGGTCTGTTCGCCGGTGCCGGCGTGGGCAAAAGCCAATTGCTGGGTATGATGGCCCGCTACACGGCAGCCGATGTGATCGTGCTGGGATTGATCGGTGAACGCGGCCGCGAGGTTAAGGAATTCATAGAGGAAGTGCTCGGTCCGCGCGGCCTGGAACGCTGTATTGTGGTGGCCGCTCCGGCCGACACGGCACCGGTGTTACGCCTGCAAGCCGCCGCTTATGCCACCGCGATTGCCGAACACTACCGCGATCAGGGCCGCCAGGTCTTGCTGCTGATCGACTCGTTGACGCGTTATGCCATGGCGGCGCGCGAAATCGCGCTGGCCATCGGCGAGGCACCGGCTACCAAGGGCTACCCGGCCTCAGTGTTTGCACGGTTACCGCAATTGGTCGAGCGCGCTGGTAATGGTGATCGAGGCGGCTCCATTACCGCCTTCTACACGGTACTAACCGAAGGTGATGACCCGAATGATCCGGTTGCCGATTCGGCCCGCGCGATTCTCGACGGCCATATCGTCTTGAGTCGTGCGCTGGCCGACGCTGGACATTACCCGGCAATCGATGTTGCACGATCGATCTCGCGGGTCATGCCAAGCATTACGACCGATGCCCACCAGAACGTCGCGCGGCTGGCCAAAGGATGCTGGTCGCGTTACCACGATCTGCATGACTTATTGGCCCTGGGCGCGTATGTCGCCGGCCAGGATAACCAGGCCGATCAGGCGATGGCGATGTATCCGACGCTGGCCAACTGGCTGCGCCAACCGGTCGACGATCCACAGAGCTTCGAAGCCTCGGTCGCCGGCTTGTTGGCCCTTTTTGAGAATACAACGTGAACGGCATTGAGCGACTTCAAATTCTGACTCAGGTGAGCCAACGCGTGCTCGATCGGACCCTGGGCAAACTGAGCGACCTGACCGCGAAGTCTGTGGCCGAGCAGCAAAAGCTCGACTATCTGCGCACGGTTGCCAATGAGTACCAGAGTCGCTCACTGGTATTCACCCAACAAGCCTTTGATCTGGGCCGACTGCAACGCCAGCAACAGTTCGCCGAACGGCTCAATGCCGCCATTGAAGAACAGTCCGGACGCTGCCGTCAGCTCGAGCAGGATCTGTTGAGCATCAAACAGCTTGCGCTCTTGCAGCGCCGCAAGATCATGACCCTGAAAAAACTGATTGCCCGACAGACGAGCATCGCATCCGTGCTCGCGAACCGCGCTGAGCAAAAACTGACCGACGAACTTGCTGCCGGTAAACATTCAACTCTGGAAAGCCTGACCTTATGAGTCCCGATGCTATTGCGACCAAGTTCGCGGCCGTGCTTGCCACGCCCACTAAAGCCAATCAGGCTTCGTCCGGTGCCAAGAATTCAAATCCTGACACCGCTTCGTTCGAAAGCTACTTGGCGATCAAAAGAAACGCCGCCTCAACAGTGCCCAAGCGCCAGGCCATGAGTTCCGGCGACGGCGAAGCGCCCAAAGAGACCGGTAAGGAAAACGACTCGGCAGCAACCGTCGCGCCCGGAACCGCCGAATCAGCCGCTACAACAGAAGCTCGAGACACCGTCTCCGAACAGCCCGATCAGTCTGCACCGATCGCGCCCTCCGGGCTTACCGAAACCGCCGAAAATGGGGTCAACGACCCGCTTGCCGCGCAGAATTCGGCTCTGCTGGACCTGCGCTTCGCTGGGCCAGATATAGGCCGAGCCATCTCGAGCACGTTCGCCAACTTGAACTTGGATCGCCGAAAACCGAAGGATGAAATCGATTCAACGCTGCGCTCAAACAGCATTGACAGCGCTGCGATCGATAACACCACAAATGGCTATTCTGCCGCTGCGCTTGAAAGCGGATCTGAATTCACCCGAACTGCGCAGCAGGCACGGTTAAGCCGAGCGAAAGAATTCAGTGAGCCAACGCTCACGACTAGTACTCCCGACGATCAAATCGAAGGCACAGCGTTCGCGCTGCAATCGGACAGTACTGTCAAAACAGCGACCAGCGACTTTTCGAATCTTCTGGGTTCTGCGATCGGTGCTGCACACACCGTTCGAGCGTCCCACGAAGGCTCGACCTTCACCGCGAGCAGCGCTGGGCCGGCGTATCAAAACTACGAAATTTCGGTGCCTTTGGAATCGCCGCAATTTGGCAGTTCATTGGCAAACCACCTGTCGAGCATCGTCAGTCAGTCGGCCGAGCGCGCCGAGATTCAACTGAATCCACGCGAACTGGGTCCGATCCGGGTTGAAATCTCGATCAAGGATCGCGAAACTCACGTGTTGCTAATTGCTGCTGAGCCGCGCACGGTTGCTGCAATCGAGCAGAGTTCGTCCATGCTGCGAAGCCTGCTAGCCGAACAAGGACTCACCCTCGCCCAGCTCGATATTCGAGCCAGCTCAGCGAGCTCGGATCGAACTTCGAACCCGCAGAACGGGCAAGCGGCCAACGGTCAATCGGGGTCGGACCACAACGCGCGAAACAACCAGCAAGCCCACGCAGATTCACTCGCACCATCCGAAGCGATTGCTGGATCGCCAATACAGCAGCACCGGGTACAACGGCTGCTTGATCTGTTCGCCTGAAATAGCGGCTCAATGCCCTGTTATTCACGGGATCAGAGGTCTGAAGTTGCAACACAATGACTTATCGAACAGAGTGCAAGCCTCGCAGTCCACAGGCCTGTCAAAGCTCAAGTCAAAACGGAGTTAGTGCAAGATGGCTGGGGATAAAAAATCAAAGGAAGTTGATGCTGCGGTCACAGACAAGCCGAAGGCAGGCAAGAAAAAACTGATCATCATCGTACTGGCAGTCTTGCTGATCGCCGGTAGCGCCGGTGGCTGGTTCTTTCTGAAAGGCCGAGCCGCCGACCCGGAACACGCCGAAGAGGATCACGCCAAGAAGGAAAAAAAGGCGCGGATCTTTTTGCCGATGGATCCGTTCACCGTAAACCTGTCAGGCGAGAACAATCGCTTCGCTCAAGTCGCTATTGTCTACGACGTACAGAACGCCGAGACCGCCGATTCGATCAAGAACATCATGCCGGCGGTTCGCGACCGCGTGTTGCGATTGATCTCGGCAAAACAGGCGTCAACCTTGTTATCAAACAATGGTAAGGAGGTGCTCGCCCAGGAAATTGTCGAAGAGACCGCCAAATTGATTGGCTGGGAGCCAGAGGAAGTCCGGGTCACGAAAAAGAAAGTGGTCGCTAAAGCCAAGGATGCTGACGAAGACGCCGACGAGGACGAGGCAGCGGACGAAGACGAGGACTCGAAACCGAAAAAATCTTCGTCCAAATCAAGCGCCAAAAAATCAAAGTCCAAAGCAAAGAAAGCCGGCAAGCCCAATCCGATCAATGAAGTGCATTTCGCACAGTTCATTATTCAATAGAGCCGGCTAGCCATGTCTGACGAAGCAATCAGTAACGAGAATCTGGACGATCTGCTCAATGGCGTAGATCCGATCAACAGCAGCATCGAAATCCCCAACCATCCGCCGCCGAACCGCCAATCGGCAGACCCAAATACTGACCAAACTGACCCACGGCGCGTAGCTCGGAGCGCACTAAGGGCCGAAGCCTATTCGATCGGACGCGAGGTGCCGGTACCCAGCGAGCAGATGCCAGCGCTGGAGCTGTCGATCGCACGGTTTACCAAGCTGTTTGGACCGCAGTTGCGCAGCATCGCCCTGCGTCCGATCGAACTCAACAGCACGCCGCTCAAGGTGCAACGTTACGAGGAATTTTTGGCCCAGCAAACCGAACCCAGTTATTGTGGTGTGGTGTCGCTCGAGCCGCTGCAAGGCGAGGGTCTGCTGTGTTTTTCATCAACGCTACTGATGTTGATCGTCGATCATCTATACGGCGGGCAAGGTCGTTTGGCGATGACCGAGTCGGATCGCGGTATCTCGGCGTCGGTACGGCGGATTGCCGAGCGACTACTGCTTGCCATGAGCAACAGCTTTTCTGCGGCGGTACGCGAACTGGTACCGATCGAAATGAGCTTACGTCGCCAGGAACAAGCACCGGCGCTGGCGCGAATTGCCCAAGCCAAGGACTTCGTCGTGGTTATTGGCCTCCATGCCGTGTTGGGCGAAGAAACACATTCGATTTGCTTGTGCCTGCCCTATCTGGCGATCGAGCCGTTTCGAACCCGGTTAAGGCAAAGTGATACCTCGGAGGGTCCGCTGAATCATCGACGCTGGATGGATCTATTGCTGGATCAGGTCAAGTTGGCTGAGGTGGAACTGATCGCCGATCTGGCGAGTGCGTCGGCAACCTTGGCCGATCTAGCGGCCTTCAAAGTGGGCGATTTCATCGAGCTTGATTTACGCTCGTCGCTGATTGCGCGGATCGCCGACGTACCGGTCCTGAGCTGTGGCTACGGCCTGTCAAACGGCCACTATGCCATTCGGGTTCATGATTTCCTGATGGCCAATGATTCAAACGGAAAAATGCCGAACCATGTCCAATAACACTCTTGATGCACCGATTGATTCGGCGATGACCCACGCCAACGACAGCCTGCTCGTGACTCGTACTGCCGCTGAAGGCGTCGATCAAAGCGCGTTTAACGTCGAGCGGGTGATGGATATCCCGGTTCAACTGACCGTCCAACTGGGTCGGGTCAAAATTCCCATCAAACAGGTTTTGCAACTGGCGCAAGGTTCGGTCATCGAACTGGCCGCTGCCGCCGGCGATCCGATGGATGTCCTGGTCAACGGTTATTTGATTGCGCAGGGCGAAGTGGTCGTCGTGAATGAGAAATACGGCATTCGGCTAACCGACATCGTGACGCCTGCCGAACGCTTGCGCAGGGTCAGTGGTGACTGATCCGATGAACCTCCACAACACATCCGGTTCGGTAATGTCCAGTGCAGCCCTCGGCTTGACCTTGCTGCTGCTCATGCTCGCGGCCGCCTTTTGGTTGATCAAGCGCAGCCATTCCTTGCGCACCGTCAATCCGCGTCTGCTTGCGGTCCTGGCCTCGCAGGCGCTCGGTCCGGCACAGCAGCTCCAGTTGGTTCGAGTAGGTGATCGCACGCTGTTACTGGGCGTTTGTGCACAATCAATCACCCTGCTGCTGACGGTTGAAGGGCCACTACCGGATATTGATGAGTCGGGGGTGAAGCCGATTGAATCGTCCGGCTCGGGCTTTACGCAACTGTTGCAAAGCATGACCCGCCGATGAATCCGCGCGCACGCAGGACACCGTGGGTTCGCGGTATATTGATCGCCTTGTTCTGCAGCGTGATCGGTCTGACACCCCGATCGGCGATCGCTCAATCGGCTGTTGCGGTGACGACACCGACTGCCGCCAACGCCAGCGCAAAGGCCGTGGCCGATGCCGGGCAGGCGGTACTGTCAGTCAAGGCCAGCCCGGCAGGCGGCGGCGCGACAACCTACTCGTTGCCGGTACAAACGCTGTTGCTTTTTTCCGCCTTGTCGTTTTTGCCGGCCGTGCTGCTGTTGATGACCAGTTTCACCCGAATCATCATCGTGCTCTCGCTGATGCGACAAGCGCTTGGGCTTCAGACCACCCCGCCGAACCAGGTGCTGGTCGGCATGGCGCTGTTCCTGACCCTGTTTGTGATGGGCCCAACGGTTGATCGAATCAACAACGAGGCCTACCAGCCGTTTAACGAGCAAAAGATCAATTTCAACGAAGCAATCGAACGCGGTTCCAACCCGTTACGCTTATTCATGATGAAACAGACACGTGAAGCCGATCTGGCTCTATTCGCGCGCATGGCGCAGATCGAAGAGTATTCCGACTCGGCACAAATGCCCTTGCGGGTGATGATTCCAGCATTTGTCATCAGCGAATTGAAAACCGCCTTTCAGATCGGCTTTCTGGTGTTCATACCGTTTTTGATTATCGATATGATCGTTGCCAGCATTCTGATGTCGATGGGCATGATGATGCTCTCGCCGGTGCTGGTGGCGCTACCGTTCAAACTGATGCTGTTTGTCCTGGCCGACGGCTGGAATCTGATGATCGGCTCGCTGGTGGCCAGTTTTGGGACGCATTAAATTGGCAAGCTATTCAATTAAATTAACAAGCTATTCATCGTGACGCCTGAATCCGTCATGACGGTCGCCCGTCAAGCGCTCGAGCTGACCCTGTTGGCCTGCGCACCGATCCTGCTGACTGCCTTGTTGGTAGGTTTGGTGATCAGTCTGATCCAGGCGGTGACACAAATCAATGAAGCAACACTGTCGTTCTTGCCTAAGCTGGTCGGCGTCGCACTGGCCATGGTGTTGGCAGGCCCTTGGATGATCGCCTTGCTGGTTGATTATTTAAAGCAGATCCTGACCAGCATTCCGCAGGCGGTGGGATGATCAGTTTCACCGACAGCCAGTTACTGGGCTGGCTCAACGGCTTCCTATTGCCGTTCTTTCGGATACTGGCCCTGATGAGTTCGGCACCAGTGCTGTCGAGCCGCTCGATACCGATGCGTTTGCGCATCGGGGTAGCCGGATTGATCGCAATGATGGTGGTCTTGCCGACCGGCCCGACTGCGAGCAATGTGACCAGTTCCTTGCCGAATGTCGGCGTTCTGGCACAACAAATCTTGATCGGACTGGCGATCGGCTTTGCGGCCAAACTGATATTCGCCGCGTTCGAGATGGCCGGCGAGATCATCGGTCTGCAAATGGGCTTGTCCTATGCCGGCTTCTTCGATCCGCAATCGGGCACTGCAAACGCCGTCGGTCGAACCTTTTCAACCTTGG
>JANORY010000853.1:0-7700 GCA_031415535.1 Burkholderiales bacterium
CCGGCCAATGCGTGCGCCTTGTTTACCAGGACGCACAACCGATCTTCAAAGATGACCTTCACCGTCAACTGCTCGATCGGTTGGCTCTCGATCGTGGCCGGAATCAGCGCACCGAAGACGCAGTCGAGTTCGCCATCCAGCAGCGCCGCGATCAGATCCTGAAGCTGAGCGTCGCGAATCTGCACGCAACTGCCCGGCAGGCACCGTAGCAGACCCACCACGGCGGCGGGCACGATTTCTGTCACTGACAGGGTACCCAGGCGCAGCAGGCCGCCGCTGTCGCTCATGCCCTGCAGTTCGTGTGCGGCACCTTGCAGCTCGTTGAGCACGACACGCGCGCGGTGGGTGGCGGCGCGGCCGTAGGCATTGGCCACTACGCCGCGCCGGGTACGTTCGAACAGGCGGTGGCCGAACGCCGCCTCGACCTCAAACAACATTTTGCTCACCGCAGGCTGCGACAGGCTCAGCTCATCTGACGCTAAGCGCACCGAGCCCAGATCGTCGAGCAAGGTAAGCAGTTGCAGGTGCCGGACTCGTAGCCGCCGCAACAGGTAGTCGGCAGCATCGGTCATGGCGTGGGGCGGTCGGACAGTCATTTTTTTGACATCACCAATACTTATCACACAATGAAAATTGTCGACTTTACTACTATACCTTCCGCATCTTACAGTCCGTTGCAAGAAAGCCGGTAGTGCCCTGCGGTAGTGCCCTGGGTAGTCCCCAAAGCACGGGACCGGAACCGGCGGAGACAGAAATTCATGAGCGGAACGGATGTGTTGATGGTCAAGCGCGGCGCGCGGCAGCACGCCGCCGGCGTTTGGACGATCGGGGGGCAAGGCAATTCCGTAGTCATCGATCACGGCACGGGCATCTTGCTGGTCGACGCCGGGCCAGGCAAAGCGCTGACTCGGGCGATGATCCGAGGTGTTCGCGATATCACCGATAAACCGCTGACGCATATCGTCATCAGCCACGGTCACATGGGCTACAACTTCGGCGTATCGCAGTGGCTTGAGCATGCACGCTGCCGCAGCGAACCCGAGCCGGTGCTCGTTGGCCACGAACGCGTGTTGGCACGTCACCGCCGCTACCGTGAAACGGCCGGGTTGCAAGCCTATACCAATACTCGGCAGTTCCGCACGCCGTTCCCTGATGAGTTCCCGGCGCACTGGTTCATCGACCCGCAACTGACCTATCGCGACCGGCTGAGTATCCGTGGCCGGGATCGCGAAATCGTGCTGCTGCACGCGCCCAGCGAAACCGACGACGCGAGTGCGGTATGGTTGCCCGATGAGGGCATTCTGTACGGCAGTTGCGCCTGCATCAGCAGCTTTCCCAACGTCGGCTCGCCGTACCGGATTGCACGCGATCCGCTACGCTGGGCCGATACGCTCGAGCGCTTCCAGGCGCTGAATCCGCGTATGCTGATCCCCGAGTTCGGCCGGCCGCTGACCGAGCCGGCGGACATTGAGGCGGCCCTCAACGTACCCGTGCGTGCGATTCGCTGGTTGCGCGCCGAAGTGGTGGCGCGCATGAATCGTGGCATGAACGAGAACGACATCCTGCATGACATCGACTACCCGCCAGAGCTGTTCGAGCACCGCTTCATGCGTCAAGTCTACGGTTGCCGCGACTACATGGTGCGCGAGATCTGGCGGATGGAAAACGGCTGGTGGGATCGCAACCCGACCACGCTGCACCCGGAACCGGCAGCGCAGGTGGCAAGCGAGGTGCTGGGTCTGATCGGCGATCCACAATCGGTGCTGGAGCGCGCGCGCAGCTTGGCCAGCGAGGGCCGCCTGCAGATGGCCTTGCACGTTGTCGATCTGGTGGCACTGGCGCCGGGCGACGCACCGGTAGTAGTGCAGGCGCGGGCGATCAAGGCCGAGTTGCTGCAGAAGCGCGCGACACAGATGAGCGCGGCCATCTCGCGCCAGTTGATGCAAAGCGAAGCCGATGTGCTGCTCGGCCAGCCCATCGGTTCGGGTGATTCGCCGCCCGGCGAAGCAGCGTTTTCCTGGGTCTGAACAAAGACTCAGCCCACCCACTCAGCAGCGAGCCTTCGCATCCATGCCCAATCACGATTTCAGCGCGGCGCTTGACGGCGTTCGTGTACTCGAACTTGGCCAGTTCATTGCCGGCCCCGGCGCCACGATGGTATTGGCCGAGCTGGGTGCCGAAGTCATCAAGGTCGAACCGCCCGGTGGTGAAAGTGCCCGTCACGTTGGCGGCTTCGGCGACGCCATGGTGCGTGCCTACAATCGCGGCAAGCGCTCGATCACAATTGACCTGCGCCAGCCACGTGGCCGCGAACTGGTACTGCGGCTGGCCGGCCGTTGCGACGTGGTCGTGCAGAACCTGCGGCCCGGCGCGGTTCAAAAGCTGGGTTTGGGCCCGGACGAGATGCGCCAGCGCTTCCCCCGCCTGATTTATTTGTCGATCTCTGGCTTCGGCGTCCAAGGACCGTCGCGCGAACGGCTGGGCTTTGACATCGCCGCGCAGGCCGAAAGCGGCTTGATGTCGGTGACCGGCGAACCCGACGGCCTGCCACAGAAGGTAGGCGCGCCGATCATCGACAGCATGACCGCCAATCTCGGTGCGCAGGCAGTGCTGGCTGCGCTGTTTCGACGCGAGCGCAGCGGCCAAGGTGCCACGCTCGAAACCTCGCTGCTCGAGGCTGCCATGCACCTGCAACTGCCCAACTTCACCGAGTATTTCGCCACCGGCCAGGAGCCCAGGCGGGTCGGCAATGCACAGCCGACGATCGCGCCGGCCGCCGATATCTTCCGCACGCGTGACGGCATGGTCGTGATCTCGGCGTATGTCGAAGAACATTGGGCGCGCTTGTGCGGTGCGATGGGCCGGCCCGAGCTGGCGACCGACCCGCAGTTTTGCAGCAATGCCCAGCGGGTGAAAAACCGTCCTGCCCTGCGCGCGGCAATCAATCAAGCCTTGTCGCGTTTTACCAGCGACGAGTGCGTTGCCTTGCTCAGCGCAGCGCAGATCGTGGTCGGCGTCGTTCACGGCTATGCCCAGGTGGCTCAAAGCGCGGACGTGCAGTCCAGCGGCATGATCGTCGAAGCCAGCGCTGCTAACGGGTCCTCCTATCGCACCCTTGGAATGCCCTACACGCTGGACGGGCTGAAACGGTGCTCGCCAGCGGCGGCACCGGCTGCTGGCGCCGATACCGATGTCGTACTGGCGGAAGCCGGCTACGCCGAGGCCGAGCGGCACGATCTGCGCGACGCAGGCATTACGGGCAGAGGGTCAAAAAATGAAGTTCGCTGACAAGATTGCCGAGTTGGCGCGCCGACGCGCCAAGGCGCAGGCCATGGGTGCGCCGGCGCTGTTGGCGCAATGGGCCAGCAAGGGAATCATGAACGCACGGCAACGACTCGAGTACCTGCTCGATTCGGCAAGTTTCACCGAGATCGGCGAGTTGGCGGTGTCACTTCGGGAAGAGATGCGCGACAGGAGCCCGGCCGACGGCGCGATCGAAGGCTTCGGCCGCATTGCGGGTCGACCGGTGCTGGTACATGCCTCGGACTTCAGCACGCTGGGTGCGTCGACGGCGCAGGTCAGTGTGCTCAAGACTCAACACACCCGAGCGCTGGCCGAGCGCAATGGTATCCCTTTGGTGATGCTTAGCGAGTGCTCGGGAGGACGCATCCCCGACATCATCGGCGCGCGCGAATTCCATGGCCAAGGCAGAATTTTCGACCTGCATCGCACGCGGCAATCACCCTGGGTCTCGGCGATCACCGGCCTGTCGTATGGCAGCGGCACCTGGCACAGTGTGATGTCGGACTTCGTCGTCATGCGCAAGGGCGCGATCATGGCGATCGCCAGCCCGAACGTGACATCGATGGCGACCAGCGAGAACCTGGACCCGGAGGCCTTGGGCGGCTGGGAAATGCAAACCAGCGTCACCGGGCAGGTGCACCTGGCGCTGGTCACGGATGAGGAGTGCCTGGATGCGGTCAAGCGCTTCTTGAGCTATTTGCCGAGCCACTGCAACGAAGCACCGCCCATGGCAGCGGTGCCCGAACATTCGGGCAGCGAGTCCGACAGGATTCTCGAGATTCTGCCGGAGGAGCGCGCCAAGGTCTATGACGTTCGCAAGATCCTGCGCCTGATCGTCGACCGCGATTCGTACTTTCCGATCAAGGAACGCTTTGGGGCCGGTGTGACCACCGGGCTGGCTCGGCTGGACGGCCGCAGCGTCGGCATCATCGCGAGCAACCCGATGGTCAAGGGCGGCGCGCTCGATTCCGATGCCTGCGACAAATGCACTGCTTTTGTTGTCCTGTGTGACTCGTTCAACATTCCGCTCATTACCCTGGCGGATACGCCTGGGTTTCTGGTAGGCGTCGCCGGCGAGCGGCAACGATTACCCGGCAAGATCATGAACTATTTGCAGGCGATGACCATGGCCACCGTACCGAAACTCTCGGTCATCATGCGCAAGTCGTTCGGTCAGGCCCACTTCAACATGGGCGCAGGCCGTTCGGACGAGACGGCGGCCTGGTTCACGGCCGAGGTCAGTTTCATGGATCCGCAGGTGGCCGTGAACGTCGCCTACCGCGTTCGACAAAAGGACGAGCCCGAACGATACCGCGAGTTGCTCAACAAACTTTCGAGTGCGACCGGGCCCTACGACTTGGCGGGAAATTTCGGCATTCAGGCGGTGATCGACCCGAGAGAGACACGCCCATGGCTGAGCCGGATGCTCGAGTTACACAGCGGTCGACTGACCCACGGCGTGGGGCAGCACCTGTTGCGAACCTGGCCGACAACTTTTTAGTCCCTACCCAGCGAATGACGGAACGAAAAGAGACATCATGAAAAAGTTGCTGAGCATTCTGTTGATCGCGACCTGTGTCTGCTGGAGTAGCGCTTCCAGTCAGCAGTCTTACCCCAATCGAGTCGTCAGGCTGATCGTGCCCTTTGGCGCGGGCGGCGGAACAGACCGCATGGCGCGATTGTTCCAGACCTCGCTGGCCACTTCGTTGAACGCCTCCGTCGTCGTGCAGAACAAGGACGGCGCGGCCGGGACGATCGGCGGAACCGAAATTGCAGGCTCCAAGCCTGACGGCTACACCATTGGACTGATGCCGTTTGCGACGCTGGCAGCGCAGCCCCACCTGGGTAAGGCCAAATACACACTGGACAGCTTCGACTTCGTTTGCCGGCTGTATTCTTCGCCGTCGCTGATCATGGTCGCAAAGAACTCGCGCTTCGGAAGCCTCGCCGAATTGATCAACTACGCGAAGAGCAACCCTGGCAAGCTCAACTACGCAACCACCGGCACTGCGACCCAGCCTCATCTGCTCGGTTTGAAGCTCGCCGAGGCAGCCGATGCTACTTGGGAGTACATCCCGTACCGAAGCGACGCGCTGGCATTGACCGGGCTGCTGGACGGCAGCGTCGACGTGTACGCCACTCAGGATTCCTTTTATTTTGCCAACCGCGACCACCTGAAAGTCCTGGCCTCGGTGTCCGAAGCTCGCAGCGAGGCATTGCCGAATGTGCCAACGGCTAGGGAATTTGGCTACAACGTGGTGATGCCGGTCTGGGCCGGTATCGTCGCCCCCAAAGACCTGCCGGGCGACATTCTGGCCACACTGACCACGGCCTGCAAAACCGTCTCGAGCGCACCGGAATTCGTCGAAGCGCTGAAGCGCATGCAGCAGGACGTGGCGTTTCTGGATGGCCCGGCGTTCGCCGCATTCGTACAGAACGAATCGACGGCGACGCGCAACCTGATCGTCAAGTACAAGCTGGCACAGTAATGTTCATGCCATCTCCCAACGATCTGCATTGACCGACCACAGGAACTCCATGACCTGACAACCCGAACTTGAGGAACTCGGCCGTCGCAACGCGATGGCGCAAGCCGATCAGACCCTGACCAGAGGAGTACACCCATGAAGTCACTTACCGTAAACGCGGAAGTCGCCGGCACCGTCTGCAAGATTGAGGTTAGCGTCGGGGACAGCGTGAAGTCGGACCAGGAACTCGTCATAGTCGAGTCCATGAAAATGGAAATACCGGTCACGGCGGCCAAGGCTGGCGTGGTGCGGCAGATCCTCATCGAGCAGGGCCAGGCAGTCACCGAGGGGCAGGGCCTCGTCGTAATCGAATTAAGCTGACCAGGTGCGCGCCCTGAAGCGTTCAAGGACATACGGCAGATTCAACGTGAATGACCGGTTTGGCAGAGCAAAATCAAGGGATGACGGATCCTTCCGTCGCCAATCCCATCTCGTTACGGGGTGTGACTGTCACACTCGAGCTCGAACCGACCAACTCAAACACAGTCCATAACGTGCCTCGCTGGTTGGGTACGTAAAAGATGTCTGGGAGAGCATTATTCGGTCGATACAACTCGACCCTGGCGCCGGAACTGCCGAGCGCCGTGCTGGTCGCCGAGTTACGGTTGGTGAAATCGTGTACCGAGTAACGGTATACACCCGAATTCAGGCGCGTCAGGGTGATCGTCTCAGGCCCGAAAGAACTCGTGTCGTCCACGTCAAGCAGCGCGAACGGATTGATGCTTACGCTGCCACGGCTTGCCGACGGATAGTAGATGTGAAAGCGAGTGGCGTCGGTGGCGTTGGGACCCGTCAGATGTGCGTCCAAATCGCCCGGACTCGAGCCCCACGTTAGAACGACACGGAACTCGTTACTGTTAAAGGGCGAGCAGGAAATATCCTGATTTGCGGAGGCCGAGGAAGACAGCGAAATTGCGGTGCGGGTGCATGCCGAATAGTCGGGCGGAAAGGCATTAATTGTATAAACGCCGGCACTCAGGCCGGTGAAACTGTAGCCGCCCTGCGCGTCAGTGGTCTTTGATCCGAGATTACTGCCAGATGCTCCCTGTCCCTGATACAGCGTAACCGTCGCATTGGCAATTCCCTGGTTGTTGCGCGCATTGCGCACCGCGCCCGTAATTGAACCGGCCAGACCGGTGGGTTTCACCAAAAGAATCGTCTCGAGTGTGGTGCTTGGCGGGCTAACCCCAGCCAGCAAGGTGGTGCTCAGATAGCCGGCTAGTGTGGCTGTCAAACTCACTGCGGAGTCAGCACCTGGCGAAAACTCCGAAGGCCGAACTGCAAACGCAAAACTTCCGTCGCTTGCCGTGATCGCCGAGCTGCCGCTCGACAAAGTGAGCTGCGCACCAGCCAGGCCCAACTGGCTCTGGCCATCGATCACACGACCACTGACCTGAATATCCGGTTGGCCGCGAACGGTAAGGACGGCGCTACCGGTCTTGCCGCCCGTCGTCGCGGTGATCGTCACAACGCCCTCAGCGACACCCTTGACGGAAACGGGGTTGGCCGCCGCACCGGCCACGGTGGCAACCGCAGGGTTCGAGGAACTGAATGTGAAGGTATTTCCACTGAGCACGGCACCGCTGGCATCCAGCGCCTGCGCAGTAAACGTCGTGGTCTCACTCACGGCGATCTGCCGCGTTTCAGGCGTCACGCGAACGCTGGCAATGGTCACGGTGGTCGTGCCCCCGCCGACACTCACCGCCGTCCCTGCATCGCCACCACCACCGCCACAGGAGGCCACGAGGCTCAGGCTGAGGCCAGCCAGGCCGGCGAGAATGGATGAAAAGATTCCGCGCTTCACAGCAAAGCTCCCGTCGTTGCCTCTCGCAATCGCGTCATCGCACCTGCGGGAAGCCTGGACTCATG
>JANORY010000854.1:0-2000 GCA_031415535.1 Burkholderiales bacterium
GCCATCTTCGGCGCCAGGTCGAGCAAGGATCTGATCGCAGCCGAGGTCTGGGAACGGGCCTTGAGTTCGAGGATCTGACCCAGCAAGGTCAGCGAAATAATCACCGCCGCGGCTTCGAAGTAGACCGCGACTCGACCCATGGAGATGAATGAGGCAGGGAACACGCCCGGTGCAACCGTCGCCACGAGGCTATAGAGGAACGCGGCACCCGTGCCGATGGCAATCAGGGTCCACATATTCGGGCTGCGGTTGACGATCGACTGCGCGCCGCGAACGAAGAATGGCCAGCCGGCCCAGAATGTCACCGGTAAGGTCAACGCCAATTCAATCCAGCTCTGCGTGGCCATCGGGAACCAACCCAACTGGTGTCCGAACATGGCGAGCATGGTGACGGCAATCGACAGCGGCAGCGTCCACCAAAAGCGCCTTTGAAAATCGGCCAACTCGGGACTTTCTTCCAGGGTTGCCGTTGGTACGTCAGGCTCGAGCGCCATGCCGCACTTCGGGCAACTGCCTGGACCGTTCTGTCTGATCTCGGGGTGCATCGGACAGGTGTACAAAGTCCCGACCGTAACCGCTGCTGACGGGGGCGCGACCGCCGGTAATTCAGACGCGGTCTTGGTCTGCAAGTATTGCTCGGGCGATGCGATGAATCGCGTCTTGCAGCGCTGTCCACAAAAGTAGTAGCGCTGGCCCTCATGCAGGTGCTGGATTTCAGATTGATCGGTAACGGTCATGCCGCAAACCGGATCCCGAAGGGTTTGCGTGGCGGTTGTGTTCATCGCTATTGCGCCGACTGCAGTTCGGTAACCGTGTACTTGCCGCTGTCGTTGATGGCCTTGAACTTGACCTTGTCGCCCGGCTTGAGCTTCTCGAGCATCGCTTTGTCCTTGACGACAAACACCATGGTCATGCCGGGCATGTCGAGGCTCTTTATTTCGGCGTGCTTGAGCGTTACCTTGCCGCCTTCCAGGTCGATCTTGCGTACTTCGGCGTCGGTCATTTCGGCTGCGGCTGCGCTCGTTGCCTGAGCCAACTTCAGCTCGCCTGCAGGACTGCCGTTTGCAGCGGCGATGGAAGTCAGCAGTGCGGCGCTAGTTGCGACTAAAAGAGTGTTGAATTTCATGTCATTTCCTTTTCAGATATTTTTCAAGAGGTATCACGGGGGTGAGCGCGTTAACAGTACATCAATGACGATAACCCGTTGACGGGTGCGCCCCGCCCCCTTGTGCATCACCGCTCACATTTAGTGTTCAGTTTGACCTTGCCGTAACCTTGATCTTGCCCACCATGCCGGCCTGGTAGTGGCCCGCGATCAGACAGGCAAAGTCGAAATCTCCCGCCCGGTTGAAGGTCCATACGATCGCACCCGTTTTTCCTGGACTGACGTGAGCCATATAAGGTTCGCTGTGCTCCATCGTTGGAAACTTGACCATCAGCTCAGCATGTTTATCGAGTTCGGTCTTGGTGCCAATCACGAACTCATGCATCACCTTGCCGGTGTTGCGAATCACGAACTTGACCGTCTCGCCTTCACGGACTTCGATTCGGTCCGGGGTGAATCGCATGTTGTCGGTCATGCCGATCTCGATTGATCGCTTCACGGCTTTTGTGTCGCCTGCTATCCCCCAATCCATCTGTTCCCGCTTGACTGCCGCAGCATTCTTGCCATGATCTTTATCACCGTGCGCGAACGTCAAGCCGGCGGTGCTAATGGTGCTGGTCAGCAGGACTGCCTTCAGCCAGTTTGAGCTTGTCCAGTTCATATGTGTTGCTCCTCGATAAATGAATCGAAACGTCCGATCTCAATCGGTCAATGACCAGAATGTCCTCCGGCCGGCTTGCGAACCTTGACTTCCACCGGCGTGGCAGGCGTGACCACTCGCGGCATGGAACCGGTACCTTCCGCCTTGAAACGCGCCGGCTCAGCCAGCGGGCCAGTCCATTCGTAGGCCACCTCGCCCGCCGGATGTTTGTACCAACCGGGATCTTTGTAGTCG
>JANORY010000855.1:0-3281 GCA_031415535.1 Burkholderiales bacterium
TGTCAGCCATGATTTACGATGTTATTGGCCGCCGCGCCATCTTGACTATTCAGCAACCCATCAGACTGGCTGACTACTCCGAACCCCAGCCCGACCTTTGTGTGCTCCGACCCCGTGATGATTGGTATGGCGACGCACCGGCAACTCCGAAAGATGTCTTGTTGCTCATTGAAGTGTCGGACTCAAGTCTTCGTTTCGACCGTACTGTGAAGAACCGACTGTATTCAGCCGCTTCGGTGAGCGAGGTCTGGATTGTCAATGTTAGAGATCGCTGTATCGAGTCCTACCCATCACAACAAAGATTTGTCCGAGGTGATATCGCCAAGGCCACTTTGTTCCCCGAGCTGATGATTGACGTCAGCGAGTTGTTTGGGCATCTGCGCTGAATAAAATTGACTCGACGTTGTTGTGTGACCCGATCTTCCGACCTAGACGTCAAGCCGAACCATCAGCATAATGGCGTGATCGTCCGATCCACCGCATAGTGTCGCCATGAACGCAGTCGCCTCGCACAATCGCCGCCGCACATCCGTCGATGAGTATCATCGTATGGGTGAGGCAGGAATCTTCGGCCCCGAAGAGCGCGTGGAACTGCTTGATGGGGAGATCTATGTCATGCCGCCGATTGGAGTCTCTCACGCTGGCTTGGTGACCCGGTTGTCAGCCATGATTTACGATGTTATTGGCCGCCGCGCCATCTTGACTATTCAGCAACCCATCAGACTGGCTGACTACTCCGAACCCCAGCCTGACCTTTGTGTACTTCGGCTCCGAGCCGACTCCTATTTCCGCGCACCGGCGACCCCGGAGGACGTTTTGTTGCTCATCGAGGTGTCGGACTCGAGTCTTCGCTTCGACCGCACAGTGAAGAATCCACTGTATTCAGCCGCATCAGTATGTGAAGTCTGGATCGTCAATGTCGCTGATCGCTGCATCGAATCCTACCCGACCCAACAGCGTTTCTCCCGAGGAACCTTTGCCAAGGCCACAGCGTTTCCAGAGTTGGAAATTGATGTCAGCGAGTTGTTCGAGCCGATGGGCTGAACAGCAATTCCCGAGGACCGAATACTGGACCCACTGCGGTGTCGGCTACTGAGTGATCAGCTCTTCAAAAGTCACCAACCAATTATGCAACGGCAGGCCGGTCGAACCAATCGCCGGAGAAACGCTGACATCCGAGTCGCGAACATTGCCACCAACGTGGGTACCGTCGCTGCCCCGCCCGCAGGACTGATAGCCGATGCCACCGCCATTACATTTCCAGGCGTAGCGAATTCGTGGTTCGGCACCATCCGGTACTGCGCTCAAGGTAAGCTGTAAGCGAGTATCACCATCGATCAATGTAACGGATTGAATCGTGATGGAAGACGAGCCGCCGGTTTGCACAAAATCAAAGCCATAGTTCGGCCGCAAACCAAGGTTGGTGGTGTCAAGCTTCAAGGTACCGACCGGAATATTAAAGTCGATCGTGACGATAGTGCCCGCACGCCTGACCGAGCGCGGCATGAGCGGGTTCCAACTCACGCCATCAATGACGACTCGCCGAATAACCTTGCCCAACATTTCACCGACATGCTTCGATTGAACATTGGTCAAATGCAGTCGATCGGAACTGTAGTCGTATTGATACTTCGGACCCACCAGGAAAATCTTGCCCGGATTGTTTTTGTGAGCCCGGTATTGAGCGACCGCTATCTCGCCGCTGGAACCGGTATTCATCTGGTTGATGAACATCGGCAAAATCGCGCTTGATCCGGTCAGGGCGTTGACGTCGGTCTGATAATCCGACTGCCATTCGCGCAGGAAATCTTCATACCGAGCCCCCGACAGACCGGCGTAGTCTGACTCGCCATGAACGACGGTCACCGCAATCGGTTGATATCGATGGCCAGCGGCTTCGACCAAGGCTTTGGTCACGGTTGCCTGTGCGATCCCTTGGGCAAATGCGCGACCCGTGCCGCCCTTCTTCAGATACGAATACGGCAAGGCACTGTACGCATGTAAGCCAACCACCACCGGTCTTCGAAGTGGGTCCATCGCACGCAAGGTATTAGCCATTCCGGACGACGGGCTTTCGCGTAGCGCGTCCATTCCCAAGGCTTCAACCAAGAGGCGCATCGGCCCCACTTCTCCGAACAGACCGGGCGAGAGCATCAGGTTATCGTAAGGCTGGCTGGTTGATATCGCCGGCAAGGATAATTCGCCGACCGCCAAACTCTGACCGGTGGACAGAATGTGAAGATAGCTGACCGGGGTCGTCGGAGCTGTCGCAACCGGCGGCGTTGGCTGCACAGCCACAGGTGCCGGCTCGGTCGCCGGCACCGTTGCCGGCGCGGGTTCTGTAACCGTTGCTGCGGGTGGGTTGGTCGGCGTCGCGCCGCTCGTTGTATTGGGTGTCGTTGGTGTGGGTGTGGTCGCCGGCGAAACCGCAGTTAACGCGGGTGTCTCTACCGCCGTAACCGGCGTAGACACAGGCGCAGTCGTTGTCGCCCCCGCTCCATTCGACGTGCTTTCGCCACCGCTCGACCCGCCGCCACAAGCGGTCAGTAGGGTCAAACAGAACAACCAAGCGGGTGTATTCATATCAAGTTAAATCACAGAAATTACAAGGCATTCAAAACATCAGTTCGCAATTGAAAATGTAATGCAACCCCTCGCTTTAGTGTAAAGCAGATGATCATTGCAACTCCCACCTATTTGTTGACATTTTCAGCATGTGGCAAGGATCTTTCGGGGCATACTGATTGCCAATTCCCTGGCCTGATCTTCGGGCCTGATCTTCGGGCCTGTCTTCGGGCCTAGACCTCAAGCCGAACCATCAGCATAATGGCGCAAAGGCTCAATCCGTTACATAGTTTCCCCATGAACTCAGTCCCTTCGCAGAACCGCCGCCGCACTTCCGTCGATGACTATCATCGCATGGCTGAGGCAGGCATCTTCGGCCGCGAGGAACGCGTGGAACTGTTAGATGGGGATATCTATGAAATGCCACCAATCGGGATCGCGCATGCAGGCATGGTTACCCGGCTTTCAGAAATGATTTACGATGCCCTGGATCACCGCGCCATCCTGACCATCCAGCAACCCATACGCTTGTCTGGTGATTCCGAACCCCAGCCAGACCTGTGTGTGCTCCGGCTCCGGGACGATCGGTACTGCCGCGCACCGGCGACCCCGGAGGATGTTCTTTTGCTCATTGAAGTGTCTGATTCGAGTCTTCGATTCGACCGCACGGTGAAAAATCCTTTGTATTGCGCGGCGTCGGTGAGTGAAATATGGAT
>JANORY010000856.1:0-3436 GCA_031415535.1 Burkholderiales bacterium
CACCATTACTGGTGTGTCGCGCTACTTGAAGGAGCGCAATCCGGCGGTACGAATTATCGGTGCCCAGCCACAAGACGGTTCTTCAATTGCCGGTATTCGCAAATGGCCGCCGGAATATTTGCCGCGCATTTATCAGCATGCCTTGGTCGACCAGATCGAGTTTGTCTCGCAGACCGATGCGGAAATTATGGCGCGGCGACTGGCCGTAGAGGAGGGTATTTTCTGCGGTCCGTCGGCGGCGGGGGCCTGTTGGATTGCGCTGCGGATTGCCGAACAGGTCGAGAACGGCGTGATCGTCTTTGTGGTCTGCGATCGCGGCGATCGTTACCTGTCGACCGGTTTATTTTCTACCTGAGGGTTCAGCGCACCGCTCAGATTCGCGCTGACGATTCGCTTGGCACGCAGCGCACGCGATAACTCGATCACCGCCATCGCATAAAAACTCGAACGGTTATAACGTGTGATGACGAAAAAGTTTTGTGCGCCCAGGTAGTAGCTGGTGGTGGCATCACCATTCGGTAAATCGATCAACGCCACCTTGGTATCTTCCGGCAATCCGAACTCGCCTTGAACACCGTAGGCGTCCAGTTCGCTCCTGGTAAACCTCGGTTCGATGCCGGCCTGAACCAGTGGATTGAGTCGCTGCTCATCTGCGAAACTCAATTGGAAGTGGGTCGCCTGGCCGCGTTGCCAGCCATGGGCGGCCAGAAATCGCGCAACGCTGCCGATCGCATCGGCGCGGCTTGAGCGCAGATCAATGCGCCCGTCGCCGTCAAAATCAACCGCGTAGCGGCGAATGCTGCCGGGCATGAATTGCGGCAGCCCAATTGCGCCCGCGAACGAGCCGCGGACCGAAAACACATCGACGCTGTTCTCGCGCGCAAACAACAGAAACTGTTCGAGTTCGCTCTTGAAATAGGCGGCGCGCCGCGGGTAGTCAAAACCCAGAACGGTCAACGCATCGACCACCCGGTAGTCGCCGGTAATCCGGCCATAGATGGTTTCAACGCCAATGATTGAGACAATGATCTCTTCGGGTACCCCATACTGCTCGGAAGCGCGGCGAATCGTCGCTTCGTTTTCTCTCCAGAAGCGGGCACCCTCGCGCTGTCGCAGGGGATCCAGGAAGCGTTCGCGATAGACCGCCCAGGAGCGCTTGAATCCAGTTGGTGCCGGCTCCATGTACTTAATCACTGAGGGATCGTGGCGGATCCGCGAGAACATGCTCAACAGTTCTTCAGGCTCGAACTGGTGCGCCTCGGCCATTTCGCGCACGAATTCGCGAACTTCTTCGCGCGACGAATAATCAATCTGCTCGACTTCCGGTTTTACTTTGTTGCGCGCTTGGCTGCGCGCCTGGGCTTCGGCGCTCGGATCGGCGAACAGAGCAACGGCGAGCGACATCGCTATGCCTGTGAGGATCAAACGGAAGGCTTTTTTGGCTATCAAGATCATGGTTTGAAGTCGGCGACCTGTCGACGCAACAGTCGTATCGCCTCGAGGTCTTTCCCGTCGGAGCCGTAACGCAGCAAGTTGTATTGGCCCACGATGACGCGAGCAGCGCGCAATTGTGACCCATCCAGGCCCGGAGTTATACGTTCCAGGTAACGATCGGCGGTTTCGTGTGGCGCGCGTACCAAACCGACCGCTGCCAGCCGGTCGCAGAACTCGCGGAACCAGCGATCAATCGGGTCGCGTGCGACTTTCGGACGCAAGGTCATGAGCGCCGCAACGCCGATCAGTACCGTCAACACGCCGGCCAGCAGCGCCGCCATTTCGCGCCAATCGGTGAATGCGAAGCCGAAACGCGACAGCAGATTTTGTTGTTTGTTGCTGTCATAGGACAACAACCATTGATTCCAGGCATTGGATAAGGCGTCGAGATTCAGTCGGATCGATTTGAACAGGGACTTCGATTCGGCTTGCAGGGCGAGGTCGGAATACTCACGTAAGCCACGGGCGCCGCGCTCAATGCGCTGGGGTGCAATCGCCGTGACCGGATCAACCCGAACCCAGCCTCGGTTGGCCAACCAGACTTCGGCCCAGGCGTGGGCATCGGCCTGTCGAACTACCCAGTAGTTATCGATCGGATTAAGTTCGCCGCCTTGATAACCGGTGACTACCCGGGCGGGGATCTCGAGCGCACGCATCATGACTACCAGCGCGTTGGCGTAGTGTTCACAAAAGCCGGCGCGGGTTTCAAACAGAAAGTCATCGACCGTGTTTTTGCCCAGCAGCGGCGCATCCAGCGTATAGCGAAATGGTGCCCGACTAAACAGCGCCATGGCCTTGCCGATCAGTTCGGCCGGCTCTTGGGTTTGCTGGCGCCATTGTTGGGCCAACTCGGCAGTCTTCGGATTAAAACCGGGCGGTAATACCAACCAGTTTTGCAAGCTTTGCGACGTCTCATTCAATCCGAGTTGATAGTCAAGAATTGATTCCACTTCATAGCGAATCCGACCGGTATTCATTTCGCGTGAGATGACTTGCATATCATTGCCGAAGATCACCAGATTCGGGTGTAATCCGTCGACCTTGAGCGGCGCTTCCAAGGTCATTAACCAGGGCCGATTGTTCGGTTCCTGGGTCACGGCATAACGCAACTTCGGCTCGTTCTCACGGGCACTTATTTCGAGCCGAACCGCCGGCACTTTTGGCTGAACCGCTTTTGCTAGTGCCGATGATGGATGTGCGGATAGCGTTTGTGTCGACAGCGGTTGCGACGTTTGTCGCCAGCGGCGACCGTCGAAGTCACCCAGTACCGGTCCGCGCCAATACATTTTCGACTCGGCCGGTCTGGTGCCTTGAAACAGTACTCTAAACGCCACTTCATCAGACTTTGATAGCTTGGCGATATTGCCTGGCTCCATCGTCTCGGAAAGGCCGGTCTTGGCGCCTTGAGCGTCCTCGGGCAAGCCCCACAGCGGCGACTGGATTCGCGGGAACAGGACAAACAGCGCGGCCGCAATCGGCACGGCCTGCAGCAACAGCCAAGCTGCGGTCTTCAGGCGAGCTGGAATTGGCGACTCCTCGACTCCGAATTGCATGGTCACCATCGTCGCCATCAGAAGCAGCACTGCCACCACACAAAAACTAGCAGTCAACGGTGTCTGCGAATAGAAAAACGTCGTCAGCAGCAAAAAGAAGCACAGGAACAGCACCACGAATAAATCACGTCGCGCCCGCATTTCCATCAGCTTCAGGCCCAAAAACAGGGCGAGCAGCATGACGCCCGGATCGCGGCCGAGCAGGGTGTCGTGATGGGCATATACGCCAGCCGTACAGGCGAGTGCTGCTATCCAGCGTACCCAGCTCGGCGGCAGGGCTCGGCCAGAAAGCACCAGGCCTAATCGCCAGAAAAAGAACAACAAAAAGGCGGCGGTTGCCCACCACGGCAGATGCGGAAAGTGCGTCGCAGCGGTCAGGATGATCGAAC
>JANORY010000857.1:0-5942 GCA_031415535.1 Burkholderiales bacterium
CAAATTGCTGGAGCCCTTGCGTGAGCTGTTCAAGGATGAAGTGCGTGCGCTCGGCTTGGCCTTGGGATTGCCACGAGAGATGGTGTTCCGACATCCGTTTCCAGGCCCCGGGCTCGGTGTGCGGATTCTCGGCGAAGTGCATCGCAGCTTTGCCGACACCTTGCGACAAGCAGACGCCATTTTTCTTGAAGAACTGCGCGCAAGCGTTGATTCAGATGGGCTGAGCTGGTACGACAAAACCTCGCAAGCCTTCGCTGTATTTTTGCCGGTGCGTTCGGTTGGCGTAATGGGCGATGGCCGCACCTATGAACATGTGGTCGCTTTGCGAGCTGTGCAGACGCAGGACTTCATGACTGCAGACTGGGCGCATTTGCCGCATGAGTTGCTGGGGCGGGTGTCGAACCGGATCATCAATGAGGTCAAGGGGATCAATCGGGTGGTTTACGATGTTTCGGGGAAACCGCCAGCGACGATTGAGTGGGAGTAATCTTTTGCCTATCTGAACGACGCCGACACTATACTGAAATGCGATCTGAGTGACTAAATATCAAAGCGCTCAGTAACGATCGGTGGCTATTGTCAGGTAGAGTTTGGATGTGACGGCCTGAATGTTCGTCAGCGCACTGCGCCTCGGAGCGGATTGATGACAGCTATGTCGGCGAAATCCTTCTCATTGTCAGTGACGACCGTGCAGCCGTGAGCCTCGGCCACGGCGGCGATGATCGTATCAAGGGCGCTGCGTGGCCGGCCCTGCGCTTTGCCGTCCGCCATTAGCCGCGCCCAGATCAGGCCGGCATTCTCGTCGAAGGGCAGTACGCGGCCGGCGAACAGGGCCTGTGGGCCTTCCGGCCCTGAGGACCAGGCCTCAAGCTGATCGCGACGCTTACCCGCTGGCAGATCGAGAACTCCGCGTCGGATTTCGGCGACCGTCAACGAGGCAATGAATAGATCCTCGTCGTTTTGTTCGCTCATCCACGTGAGCAGGGAGTCCGAGGGAGCAGGCTTCGCGATGTCGCTAATGATGTTGGTATCGAGCAGGTAGCGCATCAGATACGAACTTTACGTCCTTCCTCGCGGGGACGAGTTAGTTCGAGATCTGCGCCCACGAGGGGAGAGCGGCGCAGAGCCGCAAGAATGCCGCCCTTCTTTAGCGGCTCCCCGGTAATTGCCTGACTGACCGCATCGCGGAGGCGCGATGCATCAGGGTTATCTTCCGCTAGCCGACGCGCCAGCGATCGGATGAGGTCGCGATCGGCATCGCGCCCAAGCACCTCAAAGCGGGCCAGGCCGCGTTCGCTAAGGCGGGATCGGTAATGCTGTATGGCGCGTTTCTGCGAGCTGTCCATTGTGACCTCCAGCTTATTTCCAGTAATATATCCAGAACAACGCGATTTTGCAATGTGTAGTTGCTTGGGTGCCCCGCGCCGCAGCCCTCACGGCTTTCAACCGATGAGAAAGTGGCACTATTTCGCCGGTTGTTCCGCTTGCGAGAAAAATGTTGACAGCGATAGGTGCCGATCGATCCTGAAGGGTACGCGCGTTGGAACGTCGATAGGTTTCGATAGTAGGAGATAGATGCTGATTCGTCGTTTCCTGACCAGACCCTTGAGTTGCCAACGCAAGAACGGGGGCGAAGTCGATCTTCGCCGCCCGGACATCTCAATCCAGCCAATCCACCCGCAACGGCCGCACAGTCGCCACCGCCGCTGGCCGACTAGCCCACAAGGCAGGATCGGCGTCGACATAGACTTCGATCATCAGGCCATCAGGGTCACGCAGGTACAGCGATTGACTGACCTCGTGATCCAGGCCACGCGTAAACGCCACGCCCTGGTTGCGCAGGCGGCCGCGAAAAGCCCTAAGCGTCTCGATGTCGTTGCCGATCCGCAGTGCAATGTGGACCAAGCCGGCACATTGTGGGTCGAATGGCCTGACCTGCGGTGACTCCAGCAGCGCAAGGTCGTGGTGATTGCTGCCGAAAGTCAGAAAAGCCATTTCGCCGCCGACGATGGCGCGCTCCGGGCTTCCCAGTCGGGCCACTTCGCGCAGGCCGAGCACTGCCGTGTAAAAGGGCACCGATACCGCCAATGAGCGCACGCGCAGCGCCACATGGCCGAGACGTCCATGGGGATACATGGCAGATTACTCGAGGCGGATGTTGTTTTCGAGGATCAGCGCTTGCAGACGGCCGCGCTCGCTGCTCAGAAATTTCGCAAAGTCCTGCGGCGTCCCGCCGCCGGTGACCCCGCCGAAATTTTTCACGAACTCGCGAAACTCGGTCCGCTGCACCGCGCGTGCGCCGGCCTGCGCCAGCCGCTCGATGACCGACGCCGGTGTGGCAGCCGGCACCACCAAACCCGCCCAGGCACGGGCGCTGTATTCCGGGTAGCCGGCTTGCGCGAAGGTGGGCACCTCAGGAAGCATCGTCGATCGGCTGGTGCTGGCGATCGCCAATGCGCGCAGCTTGCCGTTGCGCACAAAGTCGGCGAGCAGGAGCGGATAAAACGTGGCGTCGACGTTGCCGGCCAACAGGTCGTTTTGCCAGTGGGTGCCGCCGCCGTAGGGGATGTGATTGAGGCGGACGCCAGCCAGCTTCTGAAACCACTCCGCAGTCAAGTGCGGGAACGAACCGATGCCGCCGCTGGCATAGCTGATCCGCCCGGGCGAGGCTTTGGCCAATTCGACAAACTCCGCCAGCGTGTTTGCCGGCACTTTGGCGTTGACGTAAAGCAACCAAGGGTGTTCGATGAACCGGATGATGGGGGTGAGGTCCTTGTCGACGTTGAACAGCGGGCGATCGACCAATCGCGGATTGGATGTCAGGTTGTTGGGTGAGCCGGCAGCCAGCGTGTAGCCGTCGGGCGCGGCCTTGGCCACCGCATCCATCGCCAACAGACCTGCGAAGCCGGGCTTGTTCTCTACCATCACGGGCTGGCCCAGTTCGAGCTGCAGTGCAGCAGCGAACGCGCGGGCTTCCACGTCGGGGCCGGCCCCGGGCGGCACGCCGATGACAATGCGCACCGGGCGATCGGGGTAAGTTTGTGCCCGTGCCGGGGCCGTGCCCAGGCCCAAGCCGAGCAGACCCAGTTGGACTGCCGCCAGTTGGTACACTGCATCTCGTCTGTTCATGATTGCCCTTTAGTTGGATTGGACCGAAAATCGCAGCGCAAGTCGGCGTTGCAGTTGTGCTCTCCTCTTGTGCTCTCCTCTTGTGCTCTGCTGCTTTGCTGCTGTGATCCATTAAGGATCAACCCGGACCAGAAGGCTTGAAACCGGCTTGAAATTCATTTGAAATTTTTCGCATGAGTTTGAAATCATCCGCTGGCGAACGACTGATCCTCGGCGACTTTGTAATCGACACGGCGACGGCGCAATTGTTGTCGCGTGACCGTCCGATCGAACTCAGACCCAAGTCCTTCGAAGTACTGTGCCTGCTCGCGCAGAACGCCGAGCGGGTGGTTGCCAGGGATGAACTGGCGGCGGCCTGGCACGGCCGAGTAGCCACCGATGAGTAGCCACCGATGAGTCCATCGCCCAGTGCATCAGCGACATCCGTCGGGCCTTGTCGGACTCCGATCAGCACCTGTTACAAACCGTACCTCGGCGCGGGTTTGTGTTGAAGGCGCCGGTGCGTCAGGCACCCGCCAAATCCTTTGTCGTTGGCCAGGCGTCAGAGGGTGCAGCACCGGCCGTGACCGAGCGACCTTCCATCGTCGTATTGCCGTTCATCAACCTCTGTGAACGCGACCATCGACTGGACATGCTGGCGCGTGGATTTTCCGAAGACATCACGGCCGGCCTGGCGCGTTACCCGCAACTGTTTGTCATCGGTCGCGAATCTGCGGTGGCATTTGGTGAGGGCGTACGCGATGCGCGAGCTATCGGCCACGCAGCCGGTGTGCGCTTCGTTTTTCAAGGCAGCTTGCGATGGAACCCGGGGCACTTGCGCATCGCTGCGAAGCTGGTCCAGGCCGCAGACGAGGCGGTGATCTGGGCTGATCACTTCGATGGCGCTGACGACCAGTTGTTCGCGTTTCAGGACGAGATTGTCGGACGCGTAGTGGCGGCACTGGTGGAGTCGGTGGACCGCCAAAGCCAGCGGCGATCGCGCCTGAGTGGGACGGACAGCCTCAGTGCCTACGAGCTTTTTCTTCAGGGCCGTGAGCTTCGGCGCTCGGCGGCGCCGGCCAACTTCCCGCAGGCCGAGTTGCTGCTGGAACGTGCGACGGCACTGGATCCGGATTTCGCGCCGGCCTATGCCGAGTTGGCCTTTATGCAGCACTACTCCCTGCGTTTGCGCATAGGCAACCGAAGCAGGACCGAATTGATCGAGCGCGGCCTGGAAATGGCCCGCCGCGCTTATGAACTGGCCCCTGATTTGCCTTTCGCCAGCCTGGTGTTGGGCAACTTGCACATGGCGGCTCATGAATTTGCCGAAGCGGAACGCTGGTCGCGCCGCGCCATCAGGCTTGGACCAGGAGACGCCGAGAACTATGCCGGTTTGGCCAATGTGCTGTCCTTCATGCCTGATCGCTCGGCAGAAGCCATCGAGCTGATGCACACCGCCAACCGCTACAACCCCATTCGCCCGTCGCTGCACGAGTTTTATCTGGCTCGGGCTCTGGCTTGGACGGGGCGCTTCGATGAGGCCTTGCCACTGGCACAGTCTTGCAGTCGCCGCACTCCGGGCTTTTGGGTATGCAAAATGCTGCTGGTAGTGGTGCTGGCCCAGTTGGGCCGGATCACGGAGGCTGCGGTGGCCCTGGCTGAGTGGCAGCAGCAGTGCGGCATTGAGGCACCTCGGGCCCACTTGGATCAACATGATAAGCTGCCCGGCCCCGAGTTTGACCGCCTGCGCGAGGGCCTACGCCTTGCTGGTCTGGCCGATGGCTGATGCCGATTTTTGCCATTTAGTTGAACGGATTTGAGACACTGAATAGGGCCGTTTTTCGCAACTCAAGTCCTGATTCCAAGGGAGGTTCTGAAATGAAAGCAACATTGTTCGACCAGTTGCTGAGCACTTTGAGCGAGCGGTTTGCGAAGAACATGCCTCGGCACATGGGCCTCGATTGGAGTTTCATCGACGCGAAATTAAAATCCAGTGCGGGGAAACTTCAAACACTCTTTGAACGGTGCCGAATCCTACTACGCAGCCAGAGGCTTTCGCGGTCAACTCAAGGTTAAGCGATTGAAGTTTACCGATTGTCGATCAGATTTTGTTGAAGTCTCCGCTGCGCCCCAAACCGGCGGCAAAACGTGCCGCACCGTCAGCACCTTCCTGCCAATGGGCTTCAACGCCATTGCGCCACTCGGTACGCATGGCTTCGCGCAGCGGCAGGCCATAACTTTCGTGAACAGTGCGACGATCCGCGCGGGCAGCGGCTTGCGGAAAGCGGGCAATTTCGCGCGCCATGGCCTCGGCGGCTTTCCGAGCGTTGCCACTTGGCACAAGCTGTTCACATAGGCCGATACGCAGCGCCTCTTCAGCCGGCACCTTGCGCCCGGTCAAGATAATTTCAAGTGCTCGCCCCTGGCCGACCAAGCGGGGCAGCCGGACGGAACCGCCGTCCAACAGCGGAATACCCCAGCGCCGGCAATACACGCCAAAGTAGGCGTCTTCGGCCAGCACGCGGACATCGCACCACAGGGCCAATTCCATGCCGCCGGCCACGGCTGGTCCTTCAACGGCAGCGATCACCGGTTTGGATAGTTCGAGGCGCGTCGGTCCGAGCGGTCCGCGTGGCGCCGGGCTGGCACCCGTCGGAAATGCCAGGCCTTTGGAAATTTCCTCATCAAACTTCGAGCGATCGCCCAGAGTGCTGGCGTACTTTAAATCCCAACCGGCACAGAAAGCGCCGCCTTCGCCCCACAACACGGCTACCGAGGCGGCCGGGTCCTGGTCGAACGCGTTGAACGCCAACACCAGCACCTGGGGCAGCCGC
>JANORY010000858.1:0-4389 GCA_031415535.1 Burkholderiales bacterium
AGCCCGATAAGCCCGATAGGCCTGATCGCTCCGGAATCGTGCCTTCAGCACCGACGCCGCTTTAGCGCGGCGCTAGCAAGCAACGCCATGAAGGTCTTGTTTGCTGGCACACCTGAGTTTGCCGAGGCCGCGCTGGTGTCGATCATCGCCGCTGGTCACCAAGTTGTGTTAGTGCTTACTCGCGAAGATCAGCCTGCCGGACGGGGCCAGCGTGTTCAGTTCAGCCCGGTCAAACAGGCGGCGATTAAACATCGAATTGCGCTGCTTCAGCCACGCACGCTGCGCGACCCAGCGCTTGTGCAAGTACTTGCTAACCAAAAGGCCGATGTCATGGTGGTCGCGGCCTACGGTCGAATATTGCCGGCTGAGGTGCTGCGGCTGCCGCGTTTTGGCTGCATCAACATTCATGCTTCAGTGCTGCCCCGTTGGCGTGGTGCCGCGCCGATTCAGCGCGCCATCGAGGCCGGCGACCCATTCACCGGCATCACGATCATGCAAATGGATGAGGGCCTGGACACCGGCGCTATGTTGTTCTGTGAAACCCTCAAGATCGCACCCCTGGACAATGCCGCGCGGGTCCATGACGATCTGATGGCGATGGGCGCGGCCAGCATCGTTACCTGCCTGGCCGGGCTGGAAGCCGGCACCCTGGTCGCCAAACCCCAGCCAGAGCAGGGCGTTACTTATGCCCGGAAGATTGAAAAGTCGGAAGGCCCAATCAATTGGTCGCTGGGTGCTGAAGTGCTGCACAACAAAATTCGCGCGTTTGACCCCTATCCGGGCTGTAGCACCCGGCTTGCGCTGCGGACTGCGCAGGGCGCATCAGACAGCGCGGCGACCCATCAGGTGTTGAAAATTTGGCGTTCGCGGATCGCGCCACCTGCCGATGTCGGCACCATCGGCAGCCGATTGCCACCGCACCCGCCCGGTACCGTGTTGGCGCTGGACGATGGCCGAATTACGGTGCAATGTGGTGGCGATTCACGCCTTGAGCTGCTGGAGTTGCAAAAGCCTGGCGGCAGGCGTCTGCCGGTGGCCGAGTTTTTGAAAGGGTACGAGTTGACGGTGGGCGAGTGGTTCATCGATTCGGCGGGCGACTAGCGTGAAAGACAACACTACAAAGATGTCGGCCGCCGAGAAGCCGGCTGCTTTGCAGGCACCGCTGTCCGAAATTCTGCAGGCCGCTGGCTGGGTCGTTCAGCGCTTATTGGCCGGCTACCGACTGCCCGAAAGCATCGCCGAGGCCACGCAGCGCCATGGCTTGCAGCGCCGCTCGCGAGCGGCGCTGCAAGATCTCGCCTTTGAGACCACCCGGCGGCTGGGCTGGGCGCAAGCCCTGGCCAGCTTGTTGAACAACAAACGTCCCGATGCGCAGTTGTACGCCTTGCAACTGGTAGCACTGGTACAGCTCGAGAGTGCGCTCGCCGCCGAGCCGCCGGCCCGGCATCCGGCGGTGGTGGTCGATCAGGCCGTGCTGGCGGCACGATCCATTAATAACCAGCCCGGGCAAGGGGCGTTTTTGAACGCAACCCTGCGGCGCTTTCAACGAGAACGCGATACTCTGAACCAGGCGCTGTCGAGCGATGTTTCCGCCCAACACAACCTGCCCGCCTGGTGGCTCAAACAATTGCAGCTTGATCATCCGGCCGATTGGCCGGCGATCTTGTCGGCGCAGTCCCAGGCCGCGCCGCTGACCCTGCGCGTTAATCGACGTCGGGCCAGTCGCGAACAATTGTTGCAGGCGTTTCGCCAACAGGGGCTGGCGGCGCATCCGATCGGGCTTGACGGCATTGCCCTGGCGCGCAGCCTGGATGTGACCACCTTGAACGGTTTTGCCGAAGGCTGGTTCTCGGTGCAGGACGCGGGTGCCCAATTGGCGGCCTATTTGCTGGATGTGCAGCCGGGACAACACGTTCTCGATGCCTGTGCGGCACCCGGCGGCAAAACGGCCCACCTATTGGAGCGCCATGACGATGTCGACATGCTGGCGCTCGATTCGGACGCCAATCGCCTGGCGCGAGTCCATGAAAATTTGGCGCGCCTCGGACTTCAGGCGCAAACCTTGGTGGCCGACGCCGGCACTCCCGGGCAGTGGTGGGATGGACGGCCCTTTGAGCGGATTCTGCTGGATGCGCCGTGTACTGCGTCGGGAATAGTTCGGCGCCACCCGGATATTCCCTGGCTCAGAAAGCGTGGCGATATTGCAACACTAGTCGATCAACAATGGCGTCTACTGAATGGCCTTTGGCCGCTGCTTCGGGCTGGTGGTAAATTGCTTTATGCGACCTGTTCGGTGTTTCCGGCGGAAGGCGCGCAGGTCGTCAAAGGGTTTGTGCATCGCAATCCCGACGCTTCAGTTTTGACCTTGAATTGGAATTGGGCAACAGGCATGAACTCGCCGACTTCAGAATCGAAGCCAGGAGAGCTTGTGACCGTGCGCGCCGTTGACGCCCTGTTGCAGTTCCTGCCGACGCGTGCCAGCCTGACGGCGATTCAGGACGCCGCGCTGGTGCGTGATCACGACGGCTTTTTCTACGCCTTGTTGCATAAAAGGGGCTAGTCAGGTGTTTAACTTCAAACACAGGTTGCAGAGCTGGATTGCACTGGCTCTGGGCGTTTGTTTGTTGCTGGGCACGCTGAGCGCTCGGGCGGTGGTCACCGAAACCATTGAAATTAATAACGCGCGGCTGATGGTGTCGAACAGCGGAGACGCCTGGGTTTTGAGTGCTGACTTTAGGGTGCCGTTGCCGAATCGCCTTGAAGAAGCCATCAACCAGGGTGTAGCCTTGTACTTTGTGGTCGACTTGGAGGTGTATCGTTCGCGCTGGTATTGGTGGGACGAGAGACTGACCCAGGCCAGCCAGACGTATCGCTTGTCCTATCATGTATTGACCCGGCAATACCGGGTCACGGTCAACGGTTTTCAGCAGAGTTTCTCGAATCTGCGCGAAGCGCTGCAGGGTATGTCGGTCGTGCGCGCCTGGAAGATCATGGATCTGGATCGCCCGAAGGCCGGTATCCGCTACGACGCTTATGTGCGGATGCGGCTCGATCAGGCGCAGTTGCCGAAACCGTTTCAAATCACCGCGCTGACCAACCGCGACTGGAATTTGCAGGCTGAATGGAAGCGCTTCAACTTCAATCCGGAGACCTCAAAAAGCGTTCAATAAGCCGGGTATTGCGCTGGGCCTTGATGAGCTCGGTGGCAATGGCGGCGATCTTGCTCGCGATACTGGCCATTGCCAGTGCCAACACGACGCTGTTCCAGGAAAACTATCCGCTACTGCTGAGTCTGACCGGCACGATTGCGGTCGCGCTGTTTGTCATGGTGCTCGAGTTGTTGCGCCGGCTCATCGTTCGTTATCGCGCCGGCTTGTTCGGCACCCGACTGATGGCGCGCATGGCCAGCGTTTTTGTGCTGATGACCGTCTTACCGGTGGCGCTTATTTTTGTGGTGGCGGTGCAGTTCATCGGGCGCTCGATCGAGTCCTGGTTCGATATTCCGGTGGAGGACGCGCTCGCCTCCGGCGTCAATCTGGGCCGGGCGGCGCTCGACTCTCAATTGGCCGAACTGACCCAGAAGGCTCGTGCAATGGCCAGCGAGCTGTCCGATGTTCCGCAACCGAGCTGGGGCGTTGCGGTCAATCGGATGCGCGACCAATCCGGCGTACAGGACGTGCTGATCGCCTCCGGCGCTGGTCGTGTGGTGCTGGCCAGCGGTAACCAGATCGCGCAACTGATTCCGGAATTGCCACCGGCCGGCGCGCTGCGCCAGGCCCGCATTACCCGGCTGTATGCCGGCCTCGAAGGCGGCGGCGACACGGCACGCGATACGGCGCGCGACAAGCCCTTAAAACTCAGAGTGATTGTGCCGATCACGACCCAGGGCCAACTGCTCGATGACGCGCGCTTCCTGCAGATTCTGCAACCGGTGTCGTCAGCGGTGGCCGCCAATGCCGAGGCGGTGCAACAGGGCTATCGTGACTACAAGATCTTGTCGGCGACGCGCAACGATCTGAAGCGCCTGTACCGGACCACGCTGACCTTGATTTTTCTGTTGACGCTGTTTTCGGCGATCGCCGCCGCGTTTCTGTTGGCCGGTTGGTTGACTGGCCCCTTGTTCGAGTTGGCCAGTGCCACCCGATCGATCGCCGAGGGTGATTTTCGAACCATCAAGGACTACTCGATCCTGCGTTGTGGCGTCGCTTTGATGATATCTTGATGTTTCCTGCGCCCACCGTCGAGGAAATTGAAGCGTTGCTCTGCCGGCGTTTTCGTCAGGTGCCAGTGGCGGGTGCGGTTCGTTTACGTTCCATTGCAAAATCGCTAAATTCGTGTTCACACGCTGACGTAGAACGCGTCGCCAATGATGCGATCAAGGAAACCATT
>JANORY010000859.1:0-3695 GCA_031415535.1 Burkholderiales bacterium
GCTTCGATGTACGCCAATCAGAAGAGCAAGGTACTGACCGAAGTCATGACCAAGGGCCGCACCCGTTTCCCTGGCGCGCGGATGTTTCTCCGTAACGATGGCTTGCGCGGCGCGGTGCGGGCGATGCGCGAGGGTGTGCCCTTCTATTTTCTGCCTGACATGGATCTGGGTCCGCGCGATGCGGTTTTTGTACCGTTTTTTGGCGTGACTGCGGCAACCGTCACCTCGGTCGAACGACTGGCACGGTTGACCAATGCCCGCGTGTTGCCGCTGGTCACGACCATGACCAGTACCGGTTATGTCGCTAAATTTTTTCCGCCGTGGCAGCCGAGTCCGGATGCTTCGCTTGAGGATTGCGCCCGGCAAATGAATGAATTTATCGAGGCGCGGGTCATGGAAATGCCGGCCCAGTACCTGTGGACGCATAAGCGCTTCAAGACTCGGCCGCCGGGCGAAGCGAGTCTGTATTCATGATCGGCGATAATCGTGCCATGAGATTGAAATTCAGCAAGATGCAGGGGGCGGGTAACGACTTTGTGGTCATCGATGCGGTTCGGCAGTCGGTCGACCTGAGTCCAGTTCAGTGGCGCAAACTCGCCGACCGGCATTTTGGGATCGGTGCCGACCAGATCTTGCTGGTCGAGCCATCGCCACGCGCCGGTATCGATTTTCGCTATCGTATATTCAACGCCGACGGCGCTGAGGTTGAACAGTGCGGCAATGGCGCGCGCTGTTTTGTGCGCTTTGTCCGCGATCAGGGCCTGACCGACAAGCGCACGATTCGCGTACAAACCCTGAACGGCGTGATCGAGCCCAGCATGGCTGATGACGGGCGAATTACAGTTGACATGGGTGCGCCGATCTTCGATCTGGCAAGCATACCGTTTGATTCGACCTGGTTGGCACATGAAGTGGTCGGTGACGATCGCATCTGGGCACTGCAACTCAATGGCAAACAATGGAAAGTGTCGGTGTTGTCGATGGGTAATCCGCATGCGGTTCAAACGGTTGCCGATGTTGATGAGGCAGCGGTGTTGCAAGACGGTCCGTTACTCGAGCGCCATCCGGCATTTCCGAAGCGCGCTAATGTTGGTTTTATGCAGATCGTCAATCGCCATGAGATTCGTTTGCGGGTGTTCGAGCGTGGTGCCGGTGAGACCCTGGCCTGCGGCTCGGGTGCCTGCGCTGCGGTAGTAACCGGAATCCGCCGCAAACTGTTGCAGGGTCCGGTCGATGTTGCAACTCGGGGTGGCCGACTGACCATCGATTGGCAAGGCGGCTCGGTTTTGATGACCGGGCCGGCCGAGTCTGTATTTACCGGTGAAATCGAGATTTAAAATGAGCGCCAATAACGAACTAGAGCAGGCGCAAGCCGTGGCAGAGTATTTGAGCAAGCACCCGGAATTTTTTGCCGATTACGGTGCGGTGCTAGCCAAGATCACTATTCCAACCGCACATTCAGGCCGGGCAATCTCGCTGCATGAACGTCAGCTCGAGGTATTGCGCGAGAAAAATCGTGCGCTCGAGATGCGGCTGGCCGATATGTTCAGACATGGCCAGGAGAACGACGCCATTGTTGAGAAAATGCAGCGCTGGACTCGTCAGTTGCTGCTGCAGACCGACGATGCACAATTACCAGGCCTGGTTGAGTCGGGCATGAGTGAAATATTCTCGGTGCCGCAAGTGGCCCTGCGCCTTTGGGGGGTCGAGCAAGCCTTTCTTGAACTGCCGTGTGCCGAGCCGGCCGACGACGGGTTAATTGAGCACACGCATTCGCTGCAAAGACCTTATTGCGGCGACAGTAAAGACCAGGTGGCTAGCCAGTTGCTCGCGTCCGCCGGTGTGGACACACGCTCAATTGCCTTGCTGCCCTTGCGCAAGGGCGCAGATCCGAAATCCTTTGGGCTGCTGGTGTTGGGTTCCGCCGATGCCGATCGCTTCCGCGCGGGCATGGGCACGGCCTTTCTGGAACGGATTGCCGAAACCGCCAGCGCAGGTTTGTCGCGGCTGATCAGTGTTGTCCACTAGTTCATCGGGCGAGCTCCACGGGATGACTGCGACGGCGCTGGTGACGCCGGTGGCGGTGGCGGAGGCGGGCGTCGAACTGCCGGAATGGATCGACCATTACTTGCGTCATCTGCGCACCGAGCGCGCTTATTCACCGCAGACCTTATTGAATTATCGATTTGACTTGCTGGCGCTCGAGTTATTGCGCCCCGAGCGCGCCCTGGGATCGTTAACCGAACATGATGTACGCCGCTGGGTCGCCCGATGCTCGCGAGAAGACAAGGCACCGCGTTCAATTGCGCGCACATTGTCCTGCTGGCGCGGTGCGTTTGACTGGCTCATATTGAGCGGCCAGGCACAGCACAATCCGGTACGAGGGGTGCGTGCACCGAAGGCGGCGCGCCGTCTGCCGAAGGCAATCTCGGTCGATGCGGCGTCGCAATTGCTCGATGCCCAGGCCACAACCGCAGGCGTGACAGTGGACCAGGATCCCTTTAACAGCAGCCGGGATCAGGCGATTCTCGAACTGTTTTATTCCTCGGGCTTGCGATTATCCGAACTGACCAGCCTTGACTTGCAGTACTTCGAGGCACCTGACTATCGATCAGCCAGTTGGATTGATCTGGCGCAGCACGAGGCTCATGTGTTGGGTAAGGGCGGCAAACGTCGTGTCGTGCCGGTCGGTGGCCAGGCGGCTCAAGCGCTGCGACTCTGGTTGCTCGAACGAACCCGTTGGAGCGCCTTGCATGTGCAGGCCGACGCTCATGCCTTGTTCCTGAGCCTGCGCGGTCTGCGCCTGGCCAATCGCAGCGTGCAGGAATTGGTCAAGCGCCGGGCAATTCGGCAAGGCATGCCGACCCGCCTGCATCCGCATGTGTTGCGTCATTCATTCGCCAGCCATGTACTGCAATCCAGTGGCGATCTTCGTGGTGTGCAAGAAATGCTCGGGCACGCCAGCATCGCCACTACCCAGGTTTATACCGCGCTCGACTTTCAACGATTGGCCGCCGTCTATGACGTGACCCATCCACGCGCCAAGCGGCGGGACCTTCCGGGTGGCTAGTCCGAAACACCACGCGACGAAGGCACCGAAAGCCCACGCGGCATGGCCTAGGAGCACGCCCAAGACGCCCAAGCCGCCCGAGACACAGAAGAAGCAGACGACGCATAAGAAGCTCACGACGCAGAGGACGAAGACGACGAAGACAAACACGACGAAGAAGAATCCCGGCTCAGTTGCTAAGGAAAAGTCATCGCCGCTCAAATCCGCGCCGACACAGCCCAGGCCTTTGGGCGTCAGCGGCTTTGCGCGGCTGGTGCTCAAGGCGGGTAAGGAAAAATCGCTGTATCGCCGCCATCCGTGGGTATACGCCAGTGCAGTCGTTCAGTTGGAGGGCAAGGTGGCCAGTGGCGACACGCTCGCGGTTCACGCCGCCGACGGAACATTCCTGGCCTGGGCTGCATATAGTCCGGATTCAGCGATTCGAGCGCGCGCCTGGTCGTACGACGAAGAAGATCGGCCCGAAGCAAAAATGATCTCGGATCGAATTGAACAAGCGATCAAGCGTCGCGCCGATCTGGCGCAACGTAGCAACGCAATTCGACTGATATTCGGTGAAGCCGATCAATTGCCTGGTTTGGTGGTTGATCGTTATGCTGATCAATTGGTGGTGCAGTTTTTTTCCTCG
>JANORY010000860.1:0-6229 GCA_031415535.1 Burkholderiales bacterium
CGCGCTTGCAGCCCTTGCAGCCGACACACAAGTCCATGGTGTCGTACAGTGCTTGTGAGCTGAGCGCCTGTGATCCAAGTGCCTGTGAGCCGAGTGCGTTTGATCCGAGCACTTGTATGCCGCCAATCGCACCGTCAGACAGTGGCAATTGCCCGGACAGCGCCAAACGCAAGGTGTTGGCGCGACCCCGCGTCAAATGCTGTTCGTCGCCGGTCGCCCGAAAACTCGGGCACATCGTACCGGCATCAAACTTTCGGCAATGGCCGTTGTTATTGCACATTTCAACCGCTTTGGCGAAACCCCCAGTGACATCACCGCCTGTGCCGGGGGCACCGATGGTCTCGGTCAGCGGATCGTTTTGCACATCCCAGGCCGACCAATCCAGCCCGCTCGTCAAAGGCAGCGCTGCATAGTGCGGCGCGAACCGAAACAAGGCGCGATCATCCATCTTGCCAGCGCGCACAATCTTGCCCGGGTTCATCAGGCCTGCCGGGTCGAACAGGTCCTTGACCTCCTCGAAGGCGCGGTTCAGGCGTTCGCCAAATTGCCAGCCGACCCATTCGCTGCGCACCAGTCCGTCACCATGTTCGCCCGAAAATGCGCCCTTGTATTGACGCACCAGCAGCGCTGCCTCTTGCGCAATCTGGCGCATCTTGAGCGCCCCTTCGCGGCGCATGTCGAGGATCGGCCGCACATGCAGCGTTCCGACCGAAGCATGTGCATACCAGGTGCCACGACTGCCATGGCGGTGAAACACTTCGCTCAAACGCGCCGTATATTCGGCCAGATGTTCAAGGGGCACGGCACAGTCTTCAATGAACGATACCGGCTTACCATCGCCCTTCAGCGACATCATGATGTTCAGGCCTGCCTTGCGCACTTCCCAAAGCGCTTTCTGATCGGCCTGATCCGGCATAAAAACCACCGCACCGGCCAGCCCAAGATCGCAGATCAGCTCGTCGAGCGCCCGCAATTTCGCCAATAACGCAGCGTGATCCGCGCCGGCAAACTCGACCAGCAATATCGCCTGCGGCCAATCACCCTCGACCTTGACCAGCGCGCGTTCAATGGTGGCGCGAAATACCGGGTTCTGGCGCGACAAATCGATCATGGTTCGGTCGACCAGTTCGACTGCGCTTGGATGCAACTTGACGATATGCTGCGCGCTATCCATCGCCCGATGAAAATCCGGAAAATTGACAACACCCAATACTCGGTGTTCCGGCAACGGCGACAGCTTCAGATGCAATCGTCGAAAGTAGGCCAAGGTGCCTTCTGAACCGACCAGCAAGTGCGACAAGTTAACTGATTGATCAGCCGTGTACGGTCGCTGTGAACGCGGATTGAATACATCGAGGTTATAGCCACCGACCCGCCGCAACACGCTCGGATACTGGCGGGCGATTTCCTCGTGTTCGCGGGCACCGATCTCAAACAGCCTCGACACCAGTTTGCCGGTTCTGGCGGAACTCATCGGCCGTTTCGCCTTTGCTCCGAAGTCACCGAAATACTCTCGGGTTCCATCCGACAGGATCGCATCAATCCCCAATACATTGTGGACCATGTTGCCGTAGGCGATCGAGCGCGAGCCACAAGAGTTATTACCGGCCATGCCACCAAGCGTTGCTTGCGCCGAGGTCGAGACATCGACTGGAAACCACAGTCCATGCGGCTTGAGCACAGCGTTTAAATGATCCAGCACCACGCCCGGCTGAACTTCGGCAGCCAGGGCATTAACATCAATATTGATAATGTTATTGAGCGCCTTGCTTTGATCAATGACCAGCGCCGCGCCGACCGTTTGACCGCACTGACTGGTACCACCGCCGCGCGCCAGGATCGGCACCGATAACTCACGCGCCAGATCAATCGCAGTAGCCACATCAGCCTCATCGGCCGGCACCACCACACCGACCGGCTCGATCTGATAGATCGATGCATCGGTCGAGTAGCGACCACGCGAAGCACGGTCGAACAAAACTTGCCCGCGGATCAAGCGGCGCAGTCGATTCGCCAAACGGCTGCGCGCAAGATCGGGCGAGACGATCGATTGGCGCCGCTCAGGTGCGTTCATACGGTGCGTTCATGATTGACTCCGACCAGCGCCCGGCAGCGGCAGATTCTCCAGCACCACTTGTAATTTGTTTCGCAGATGGCCTTCGAGCAAACTGCGCATTCCCGACGCATCTCGATCGGCCATCGCCTTAAGCATTGCTTCATGCTCTTCGACCGCACGGTCCCATTTGTGGACGTTGTAATTCGACTGAAACCGCAAGCTTTGAATGCGCAGATTGACCGAGTCATAGGTTTCACTGAGCACCGGATTGCGCGCGCAGCGATTGATCAATTGATGAATATCGCGATTGATCCGATAGTAAGCCTGCAAATCGCGCCGCGCGTGCGCAGCCAGCATCTCGAAATGCAAAGCACGCAGTTCGGTCAGTTCAGAATCGGTGCGACGGCTCGCCGCCAATTCGCCGGCTAGCGCTTCAAGCGCGGCCATCAATTCAAACAGATGCTCGATATCATCACGCTCGAGACGGGCAACCGATGCTCCGCGGTTCGGATGCAGCTCAATTAGCCGTTCGCCCGCCAACAGCTTCAATGCTTCCCGTAACGGCGTGCGCGAAACATTTAACTGCGCCGCCAGAATGCGTTCGTTCAGTTTGCTGCCGGGCAACAAGAGACCTTCGGTGATCAACTCGCGAATGCGCTCGGCAACCTCCTCATGCAAGGACGTTCGGGCAATCGCAATCGATGAACTATGGGCTAGCATTTTGTATTCAAAACTAAATTAGTTTAAGCAGAGCATTGATGTTCGTCCCCTTGCACGTCAATTCGGAAATGTTTGACATCTCTTATTTTTGCATACAAAATTCAAAAAATAAAGTCTCGATCAATCTCAGGTTTACCAAGGAGTGGGCAGTGAAACTCTCGAACGGGTTGGTTCTGAACAGCCACCCCAGTGGTCGGCATTTTCTGCAAATCCCCGGACCCAGCACAGTGCCGGACCGGATTTTGCGCGCGATGGATTACCCAACGATTGATCATCGCGGGCCCGAGTTCCAGCAACTGGGCCGCTCGGTACTGCAGGGCCTGAAGCAGATTTTTCAGACCCGTGGCGACGTCGTAATTTATCCAGCGTCGGGTACCGGTGCCTGGGAAGCTGCACTGGTCAATACCTTCTCCGCCGGCGACCGAGTTCTGATGTGTGAGACCGGACATTTCGCGACGCTGTGGAAGAAGCTTGCCGAGCGATTTGGTATTGAGGTCGACTTTCTCGAAGGCGACTGGCGACACGGCGCCGACCCCTTGTTGATCAGTGCCAAGCTGGCCGCCGACTCTGCCCACCAATACAAGGCGGTATGTGTCGTACACAACGAAACCTCGACCGGTGTGGTCAGCCGCATTTTGGAGATTCGCCGTGCAATCGATCGTTGCAAACACCCCGCCTTGCTGCTGGTCGATACGATTTCATCGCTCGGATCAGTCGACTATCGCCACGATGAATGGGGCGTCGACGTCACCGTATCCGGTTCGCAGAAGGGCTTGATGTTACCGCCAGGTCTGTCGTTCAATGCGATCAGTGCCAAAGCGCTCGCCGCCAGCAAACTGGCGAAGCTGCCGCGCGCGTATTGGGATTGGCAGGAAATGATCGCCTCCAATGCCAACGGCTATTTCCCCTACACGCCAGCGACTAATCTTCTGTATGGACTGCACGAGTCGATTGCGATGTTGCAGGAAGAAGGCCTCGCCAATGTATTCGCGCGCCATGATCGTCATGCGCAAGCGACACGCTGCGCGGCACGCGCCTGGGGTCTGGAGATTTTGTGCCAGAACCCTAACGAATACAGCCCGGTTCTCACCGCGTTGCTGATGCCGGACGGACACAACGCCGACCGGTTTCGCCAAATTGCTTTACAGAACTTCAACTTGTCGCTGGGACAAGGCCTGGCCAAGGTCAGCGGCAAGGTATTCAGGATTGGCCATTTGGGTGACTTCAACGACCTGACCTTGATGGGCACGCTGTCCGGGGTCGAGATGGCGCTGCAACTGGCGGCGGTACCGCACAGCAAAGGTGGCACACAAGCGGCACTGGACCATTTAGCCGAGACCTCATTACATAAAAACGGCTCCAGGTAACACGCCCTGACATAAACTTGCGACTCAATGCGGCCGCGTTCACAACCAGGAGACGGATTTTGAAGAGCACACCCATCATGAACAGACGTCAGTTTTCAAAAATACTCGGCGTGAGTTCGCTGGCTGGCCTGGCACTTTCCTCCAAGCACAGTGGCGCACAAGCCTGGCCGAACAAGCCGCTGCGACTGGTGGTCGGTTTTGCACCCGGCGGCGGCACCGATATCATCGCGCGGGCCATGGCGCCGAAGCTCTCGGAGTTGCTCGGCCAACAGGTGGTGGTCGAGAATCGTGCCGGCGCATCGGGCACCATCGGCGCGGATCTCGTCGCCAAGGCACCGGCCGACGGCTACACGCTGCTGATGGGCCATGCCATATCGAACGCAATTGCACCGAACGTCCTGGCCAAGGTTCCCTACGACGCCGCCAACGATTTCACGCCGGTGACCTACATTGGTTACGTGCCGAACGTGCTGGTCGTGCACCCATCGGTTGCGGCCAATAATGTTGAAGAACTGATTGCGCTGGCACGCCAGAAGCCCGGCCAACTTACCTATGCCTCGTCAGGCATAGGCAGCTCGCAACATCTGGCCGGCGCCTTGTTTACGAAGATTACCAATACGCAGATGCTGCATATTCCCTACAAAGGCAGCGGCCAGGCGATTGGTGATCTGCTGGCCGGCCAGGTCAACATGAACTTCGACACGATGCCGCCGGTTCTGGAGCATGCCAAGGCCGGCAAATTGCGCGCGCTGGCAATTTCGACGGCGCAACGTATGCCGCAGTTGCCTAATGTGCCGACTTTTGCCGAGGTCGGAATTCAAGGATTTGACGTCACCAATTGGTATTCAATCATGGCACCGAAAGGACTGCCGAAGGACATACTTGCAAAATTGAACGAAGCGATTGCCAGGACCCTTGAGGACGTCAGCGTCAAACCCAAACTCGAACCGCAGGGCGTGATCTACGGAGGTCCGCGCACGCCCGAGGAGTTCGGTGTTTTCCTCAAAAGCGAATTGACCAAGTATGGCCGAATCGCAAAAGAACTCAACGTCAAGGTCGAATGAACGCACCAAGCAATACACCCAGCAGCGCACCAACCAGGGCGCGAACCAACACCGGTCCACTAGCCGGTATGAAAGTGCTCGTACTGGCGCAGATCATGGCTTGTCCTACTGCGGGAATGATGCTCGCCGACCTGGGTGCCGAGGTCATCAAGGTCGAGAAGTTGCCGGGCGGTGATGATGCTCGCAATTATCGCGAGCCGCGCGTCAATGGCGAGTCAGCGCCGTTCATGATGCTCAATCGAAACAAGCGCGGACTGGCACTGGATCTGAAACAGGCGGCCGGCAAGGACGTCTTGAAGCGAATGGTCAAGCGCTCCGACGTGTTGATTGAAAATTATCGTCGTGGTGCGATGGAGAAACTCGGCCTTGGGTTTGAGGTCCTGTCGCAAATCAACCCTGGCTTGATCTACAGCGCAGTGTCTGGTTATGGCCGTACCGGCCCGTATCAGGACAGGGGCGGTTTCGATTTGATCGCACAGGGATTCGCTGGTCTGATGAGCATTACCGGCGAGCCCGGCGGTGCGCCGATCAAGATGTCCAAACATCGGCTTAGTGTTGAACATCCAGCGCCGATGCTGGGTCAGCATTCGCGGGAAATCCTCACCGAATTCGGATTTGACGCCGCCGAGATTACGGCCTTGTTTGCGCAGCGAGTGGTCGGCTGAGTTGCAAATTTTCAGACTTCAAGCAGGTGATTGGACGCTTGCCTTTGGTAGACTTAGTAGCAGCCTGTCGGGCTTAAGAATGGGTTCGCTGCGTGCTCAACACCACAGAGGGTAGGAGAATTTGTCGGCTCGCCTAATGACAAAAATCTGGTCTGGCTGGTGGTCCTTGCGTCAGCTTTTCCTGCCGTCCGACAGTGAATTGCCCGATGGCCACACGCGAAAGCTGGTGCAGGAAACCCTCGGACAGTTTGCCTGGCTCACACTGATCGGCACCTTGCTGACTTTTGCCTTTGGGCTGTCGTCTAGTCCCGCACTCGCCGCACTGGGCGTCGCCTTCTCAATCGCCCTACTTTTTAT
>JANORY010000861.1:0-1584 GCA_031415535.1 Burkholderiales bacterium
CGTTGAGCAGCGTCATCTGGGGGTATGTGCAGGACGAACAACACCAGACGAGCATCCGTCGCCGCGTGTTTGAATATCAACACGCCTATAATTTGACGCTTTTCGGGCGTGCCGTGCCGCAAATGCGTGGCGTAGACGACCGCTCCAATTTCCTCGCGGCCTTCCACAACCTGCTGCACGTAGCTTCCATGTTTTACAAAGACCTCGACGACACGACCCGTCGGCCCGATGGTTTTCCGCTCGCGACGGCTCTTCGCGAGGTGCATTTGCTGCTCGCCGAAGGCAATCACAACGCCTATTTCAACATGACATGGACTTCCCGCGCCGAGATGCTGGCCATGCAATTCATCCTTTCGAGCGATGAAATGCGCCAGTTTTTGGGCGGCAGGCCGATGGTTCCCTACAAAGAAAACTGGATGAGCCGCGTCGATGTGATGAAAGGGGTGCAGGGCTGGGACCCCACGAGCGTCATTCATTATTACGACCTCGCCGTCATGGGCGAACAGCTCCTGCTCGGCATTCGTTTCGGCGATTGGGGAGACAGCGCGTTCACCGGCGACAATGCCGCCAACTGGGCCATTGCCTTCCGAACCGAAGTGATGCGCTACCTCAACGCCTACCGAATCGTCACCGCCGTCGACCTCTCCGTCGATGCCGAACGCTCGCAGCCCGGAGCCCGCGCCCTGCAACCCGCCCTCCTCATTCAACAGCGGATGCAGCTCAACAAAGGCAAAGCTCCCGGCACAATGGGCGCAGCCAAACGTGTCCTCGAAATTGGCCAAATGCCTGCCCGCAGCCGCGGCTATTGAATGATGAATTATGAATTATGAATGATTTTGAACAAGCCAACGGAGTGTTCAAATTCATTGTCAGGCAATAATTCATAATTAATAATTCATAATTATTTTCTCATTTTTCAATGAATTTCAATCATGCAAAATAGCGAAATGCACGAAGCGGCCATCTGGCAGGAAATGCAGGAAACGCTTCACGAAAGCCTCGAAATGCAGGCCCAGGAACTCGAAATGGAAGGCGGCAACCGCTCCGCAAATGCCTCGGCGGTCGTCATCCGAATCTCGCTGAGGCCCGCGCGGGCTGGCGAACCGGCCCTGATTTTCAGGTCGCCGCGAGCCATTTCGGGGGCAAAAACCGACCGGCCAGTCGCTGCGCCGTTCAGCGGCAGACCAGTCGTGCCGGTCGGAATCCGCGAAATGGAAACCGGCCAAATGGCCAGCGCGGGAGCCGTTTTTGTTCCAAAAAAGGGCAGCCAAACGGTTCAAACCGCCATCTGGGCTGGCCCGTCGGGCGGCTCGCCGACCAAAACCGCCGGCGATTGGCTGCGAAATCAATTGCAGTCCGCGCCCGACATGGCCCGTCGGCTGCGCCGAATTCGCATCCTCGCGGGCGGAAAACCATGCGACAATTGCACGAAATCGATGATTCAACGGCTTGCGCCGGAGATGCCGGAAGGCTCCGAACTCGAATTTCGCCAAATCGGCGACTGGTTCAAAAAAAGGCTGGCTGGCACCAAAATCAACGCAAGTTTCGACCGCGATGCCGACGGGCGGATGAAAGCCAATCTAC
>JANORY010000862.1:0-2775 GCA_031415535.1 Burkholderiales bacterium
GACATTCCGGAACTGGCCGTTCGCCCCGCTATTTCATCCAAAAACAGACAAAAAAGGTAAGGTGCGGAACTAGTTCACGATGAGAAGTTAAACACCCATGATGCTCCGGACGACCCCCTTCAAGCGCACCCTGTTATGTTCTATTTTTGCGGCCAGCCTGGCCGCTTGCGGATCAGGCGATAACACCGCTAGCGCCGCCCCGGCCAACAGCAGCGAATCAGTTGGCGCGGCCAATGACATCGATACCGCGAACAAGTCAGCAGCCGGCGCAGTGTCGAGCCCCGCGTCCAGTGCGTCGGGGACAAGCGGCACTACGGCGGGCACCAGCACTACAGCAGCTCGCGCTAGCACGACCGTGGCACCCACGGTATCGGTCGCATCGCTGACCAAAAATGGCGGCACCAGTCGCACCGCAAGTACCGCGTCGACGTCACGATCAACCACGTCGGCCACTGCAACGCAGGCGACTGCGACGCCGGCCAGTAGCAGCCAGCCCGCCACCACCGTCACCACTACCACTACCACCGCCCCACAAAACACCGCGAGCTCTGCGCCAGCCTCAACCGGCAGCAGTGCTACGACCAACAATCAGGCGAGCAGTACACCGAGTGCCACGACCAACAGCAGCAATCCCCTGCGCACCCGCCGGATTCGATTGTTATGCTTGGGTGACTCGATGACCTCAGGCTCTGAAAACACGCCGGGCTCGTTCCGCTCATACCGGGGTCGCCTGTATCAACTGCTTGCCAACGCCGGCATCGATGTCGATTTCATCGGCACCAGCTACATGGAACCCGCCATCGGTGGTGATCCGGATCACGACGGTTACGGCGGTGCCTACATTGGCCCGGGTGGCAACAGCAATAACCTGTGGGATCGTTTGCCGGTGGTTCTGGGCAGCAGCGTCGATGTGGACATTATCGTGATGGCGTTTGGCTGGAACAGCGTCTACAACGAGCCGGGCGCGGCCGCCAGCAAATACCAGGGCATCGTCAATCAGGTGTCGGCGGTGAAGCCCTCCGCCAAGTTGATGCTGGCGACCTTAAGCCCGCAACGCGGCGAATCACAAGCGCAGAGCAACGCCTCGGTTGCCTCCTTCCAGGGGCTGAACGATGTCGCGCGATCGATGGCCTATGCGTCCAGCAATGACAATATATTTGTAGCAGACTTCGCTGCTGCAGGCTTTACATACGCCGACTATTGGGATGTCATTCACTGGTCACAATCTGGTGCCGACCGAGCCGCGCAAGTTATTTTTGATGCGCTAATGGCCGGACCACTGAAGCCCTAATCGGCGCTGGCCTGCAAAAACCGGGCAATTTCGGCGGCGGTGGCGCGCGCTTGTCCGGCATACTCAGTATCGGCCGCTTCGATCATCACTTGCCGCGAGCCGGCGCTGGTCAACGCCCATTTGCGCCGCCAAGCACTGGACACTACCACCGGAATATCGTTTTGCGCATAGATATCGAGAATCGGTAATGCATAAGTACGTGCACCCCAGGAGTAGCCGCCGGTCAGCGACAGGCACACCCAGGCCGAGAACTCGCCGCGCTGATGATGCTCATCCAGATACTCGTTGACCATCCAGGAGCCCATGGAATGCGAGAGCAGCGCCGGCTTCGCATGACCTTGTGCACTCATCCACGTCAGGGCGCGACCAATCCGATCCTTGGCCTCGGCAAATACGGTCGGGTAGTAGTCCTCCAACCGGGCATTGGCCGATTGGACCGGCATTTGAATCGACAAAGTGGTGTGGCCGAGGTCATTGAGCAATTGCCGCAATTGACCAATCACACCAAAATCCGGATGGGTACCGACACCATGAACCAACACGATTGCCCGACGATCGGGTTTTCCTCTTGCGTAAATTCCGAGAAAGCTTCTGCCGTCGCGGGCCGGTAGGGCAACCGGATCACCCACCACAAGCCCAGCCACCAATTCATCGGCCAGTCGTTTTTCGCGTGCAAAGTCCTGCGCGTTGACGGCACCGCTGCAAGTAAGGGCACCGCTGCAGACCAGCAAAAAGATCCACAGTTTCATTGGTCGATTCGACGCAAAAACGGCCGACTCCGCAACGTACCACCAGAAAATACGGTGAATTTCCCGAGCAAGCTTTCGGGTGCGAGGGCAAATTGCTCTAACCAGGCCGCCGGTTCATTCGGACGATACGACTGAACCCGAAGCAGAATCACCGCAGGCGGAGGCACGTGCTTTCTCGCAAATATTAGTTCGCCGTAATCACGATCAAACGTGACGAGCCAGCGACCGTCTTGGCGAGCGAGCGCAAGAACCTCCGTATCGGCAATGCCAGCATGCGATTCAGAAATCGACACGACGTCATGTCCCGACGCGCGCATTAACTTGGCAGACGGCGCAGGAAAATTCTCGTTCAACATCCAACGAACCATCAGGTCGTAACTTTCCCCACAGCGACAAAGGTTTCTTCCTTAAATAACTCAGATGCAAAGCTTAATGCGGCCAGAACATCTTCGCGCTTGAGATGCGGATACGCCGAAAGAATATCTTCCATTGTCCAAGCGTCCGCCATGCGATCAAGGATCAACTCGACGGAAATTCGCGTGCCTTTGATGATCGGTTTGCCGACCAGCACGGCCGGATTCACTTCTATGCGGTCTTTCCAGTCCATGTTCGCTCTTTCGATAAACTATAAATACCAAACCGTAAGTATCCGCTCAAATCCGCCGAGCTAACAATACACCGCAGCCTACTCGTTAAGCTGGGCCGACTCTGTCGTCGAGCAAATCGCTCAGCAGC
>JANORY010000863.1:0-1163 GCA_031415535.1 Burkholderiales bacterium
GCCGACTCGGTGCAGCGGCGCGCCAGCGACATTCACTTCGAACCCGAACAGGGCTTTCTGCGCATCCGCTATCGGATTGACGGTGTCATGCGGCAAGTACGCTCGCTGCACATCAAGTATTGGCCGCCAATGTCGGTACGACTGAAAATTTTGTCGGGTATGAACATCGCCGAGTCGCGAGCGCCGCAAGATGGCCGCATCTCGGTGATCTTGAACGGCCGGCAGATTGACTTTCGAGCAGCCGCCCTGCCAACCATCTACGGCGAGAACTTCGTGCTGCGCGTGCTTGATCGTGTGCGCGGCCTGGTACCGCTGGAGAACATGGGGATTGATCCGGCGCAACTCGAATTGCTGGAAACCATGTTGGCGCGCCCGGACGGCGTGTTGCTGGTCACCGGTCCGACCGGCAGCGGCAAGACCACAACGCTGTACTCCATTCTCTCGAAGCTGAACAACGAAGAAGTCAACATCATGACCTTGGAGGATCCGGTCGAATACCCGATCCCGATGATCCGTCAAACCAATATCGCCAGCGGCATCAAAATGGAGTTTGCCTCCGGTATTCGCGCGCTGATGCGCCAAGACCCGGACATCATTCTGGTCGGCGAAATTCGCGACACCGAAACCGCCACTCAGGCGATGCGCGCCGCCATGACCGGCCATCAGGTGTTCTCTACTTTGCACACCAACTCGGCGGTCGGTGCGATCCCGCGACTAGTCGATCTGGGTCTGACACCTGACATGCTGGTCGGCAATCTGATCGGCATCATCGGTCAAAGGCTGATCCGGAAACTCTGCGGCCAATGTCGAAGCAGCTTCGAGATTGAACCGGAACTGGGTGCGATGCTGGGTATCAAGCCGGGCGCACCGATGAATCTGTATCGAGCGGCCGGCTGCAGCCATTGCGATTTTCGAGGCTTCAAGGGCCGCATCGCACTGCTCGAGATTCTTCGGTTTGACGAAGACCTGGACGATCTGATCGCCAAGCGTGCGCCGACTCATGACCTGTTGCGCCTGGCGCGCAAGAAGGGCTTTCGCACGCTCGCACATGCGGCGGTACAGCGCGTGCTCAGTGGTGAAACCTCGCTTGAAGAAGCCGCACGCGTGGTCGATTTGACCAACTACGGCACCGAGTACAACGAATCCCAGAGTCAATCTGATGC
>JANORY010000864.1:0-8945 GCA_031415535.1 Burkholderiales bacterium
GGCCCACGAGGTGGTGGCCTCGCCTGCAAGCCCAAGTGGGTGAGTAGCTTCTCGATCACGGGCGCCTCGAGAATTGCCGCAATGATCTTAAGCCGTCCGCCGCAGTTCGGGCATTGCTCAAGAGTGCCCCAGTAACTTCGCCGTAGCTTCGTTTCCACATCCCGTTGATCGAACCGAGCATGCGGTTTTCCCGCACTCGGCTCTCGGACAAGCATTCATGCTTTCGCCCACGGAAGGTTGCCGCATCGGCTTTCCTGACAATATGCGAAGCTTGACTCCTACGGACTTTTTGTCATACTCGCGTTGATGATGATGCACACCTTGAGTTTTTTTCTGACGCCGTTTTATTTGTTCGGCGTGGCGATCGTTTCGTTGTTCGTTTGAGTGGTCGCGGTCTGTTTCGGATCACACGAAAGTTAATCATGAATAATCACACCTACAAGTTGCTCGAACTCACCGGCTCCTCGAACTCGAGCATCGAGGACGCGGTGCAAAGCGCGATATCGAAGGCGCATGAAACGGTGCGCAACATCAAGTGGTTCACGGTCACCGAGACTCGCGGTTATGTCGACGATGGCAAGGTTGCCCATTGGCAGGTGAGCTTGAAGATCGGGTTCACGCTGGAGTGAGCGGCTGGGTCGTCCTCATCACCGGTGCCAGTACCGGCATCGGAAGAGTGACCGCGCACGCTCGGTAGTCGATGAAATTGGCGCCGATGGTCGGGGCGGAACGGTCGAGCTGTTGAACCTCGATCTCGGCGATCTCGATTCGGTTCGGCAGTGCGCAGCTCGCTGATAAAACTCGGCATGATCTCGACCGAAGAAGGTGCCACCACCACCTTGTACTGTTCGACCTCGGTGGATAGGATATTTAAATACAGTTTTCACCAGTGAGTCGTGCGGTGCGGCCCCGGTTGCCAGAGAGTTGGCACGAGTAGGAGGTGAGTTTGCTCGGTGAACTTGCCCTGTGCGCGCTGAACTTGCTCGGTCAGCGAGCGGTTTCGGCGCAAGTCGGTGCTGGGTACCAGGCCCGGACTAAGTCTCAGCCGCCCGCAGGCAGCCGGTCGCGCGCCGCTCATGCCGATCGGATCGAGCGGCAATGTTTGTGGGGTAGGGCTGCTTCAGAAAACGTGTTGCAGCGGCATTTGGCCGCGCGCAGGCCCACGAGGTGGTGGCCTCGCCTGCAAGCCCAAGTGGGTGAGTAGCTTCTCGATCACGGGCGCCTCGAGAATTGCCGCAATGATCTTAAGCCGTCCGCCGCAGTTCGGGCATTGCTCGAGATCGAGATCAAAGACCCGCTTGAGTAACCGCGCCCAGCTCGGGCGCACTGGCCTGTGTGCGCCCTGGGCTTGGCCCGCATCAGGTTGCGCTGCCGGGGCGGACTCACTGGGTGGCTTGGGCACCACCTGCGCGCGCAGCATTGCATGGGGTGCCAGCACGCCGTGAAACCGGATCAGATGCAGTCGGGGGCGCGGCACCAGCGCGGCCAGCCGCTGCATGAACTCCAGTGGCGACATCACCAGATGCGTGGTGCCGTCGCGCCAGGGCGTCTTCAGCGTCAGCACGACTTGGCCGGTGGCGTTGCACCGCACCCGTTCGTTGGAGATCGCCGGGCGGGTGATGAAACGGCACAGTCGCTCCAGCGTCTTGCGCTCGTGGGTCGCGCAGCGCACCGCCGCGTGCAGGCTGAAGCCTTCCAGGTTGGCGCACAGGTGCTGTTTGAAGTCCGCCGCGCTTGGCGCTGCGCCCCGCAAGGTCAGCACTTTCTGACCGGCCCGTGGCCCGTACGCAGCGACAAGACGCAGGCTGCGGCGTGCAAACGCTTGAGCGCGCGCGACTCGTCCGAATCGTCGCCCGCGTCATCGTCGGCCAGGTACGTTTCGCCCTGCACTTCGACCAGAACGCCTTGCCGCGTGAGCAGCTTCATCATCCGCGTGATGATCTTGTGCAACACCGCCTGCACCGCTTCGTCGGTCAGTGCAGGCACGCCCACAAACACCGGCTCACCGTCGGCACCGTGCCGGTAAACGCCGGTCCGATGGCCGGGGAAAGTAGATCTGGTCGATCACCATCGACACGTGAACCTGGCGAGCACTGCCCAGTTCGCAGAACCGCGACAGAATCAGCCGTATGGTCTGCTACAGACGCTGATCCGGGTCCAGACTCAGGCCATACTCGCGATGCCACTGATACCCGATGGGCACACTGATGCGCAATTCGCCGCGACGGGCCTTGGCGCGAGCGGCATCGAGCATGCGGGTGCGCAGAACGCCGAGTTCGAACTCGCTGATGCTGCCCTTCATACCCAGTAGCAACCGATCATTCGGTCGACAGGGATCGTAGATGCCGTCGAGGTCGATGACGCGGGCTTGGACCAAGCCGCACAGCTCAAGCAGGTGATGCCAGTCGCGGCCATTACGAGCCAGACGCGAGGCGTCCAGGCACAACACCGCTCCGACAACGCCGGCACATAGCGCGGCGACCAGACGCTCGAAGCCCGGGCGCGCTACGGTGCCGCTACCTGAGCGGCCCAGATCATCGTCGATGACCTCGACATCGCTAAAGCCATGCATGCGCGCGACATCAGCGAGTTCGTACTGGCGTCGCTTGCTCTCAAGATTGGTATGCACCTGGGTCTGCGTCGACTGTCGGACGTAGACGATAGCCTTGCGCCTGAGTACGGCTGGCGGAAGCGGTTCAACGTTGGTCGTCATCATCGCTCTCCTCGACCGTCAAACCGGCGGCCAGCAGCAATAGGTTGGCCAGGTTCGCCGTCACGCTTGCGCGTTCGGCTGTGCTCAGACTGCGCAGTACTTCGCCGTCCAGAGCGATCTGAAGTTGCAGCGGCTGCCGGTTCGGAACTGGCCGCGGTGTTGGTCGAATCCTCACGATGTGTCTCCTGCACAGTTGAGGCGCTATCGTGACAGGCTTGACCGTCTCGCAGGACAGCGAGCAATCGATGCAGATCCATCAGCGCCGCCATCGATGAGCGTGGATCGCCCACAGACATACTCGCGCAAACGGCGGCATCGAGCATCCACGAGGGCACAACTACGGCAACTCCAGGACCAGCCTCCACTTGGGTGACGGTGCCGCCGGCGCGCTGCTCACTGTAAAAGCGACGAACCGCTCGACCGTACAGCGGGTGCCAGCGATAATGCACGACAACCTCTTGGCCGATATGGGCAGAATGTTTGGGGACTGGCACTCGGGCGCAAAAACTATCTGTTCCTCGGTTCGGATGCGGGCGGCGAGCGGGCGGCGACAATGTACACGTTGATCGCCACAGCGAAACTCAATGGCTTGGATCCGGAGGCGTATCTGCGGCACGTGCTGACGCGCATTGCCGAACAGCCTGAAGACGAACTCGATGCGTTGCTGCCATGGCGCGTTACACTCGACGAGCAAATCGAAGTACGTCAGGCGGCGTAGCGGTTAAACGACAACGGTACGGATCGGACGGTTACGTTTTACGTAGCCAACAACACCGACAGGTCTGCCTTCGATCAGCGGCTGTGTTCGTCATACCAGCCACGCTTCAGACGGCTGATCACCGCCGCCATCAAATCGGGCGGTCATACACAAGTTCTGAACATAGCTCCCCAGCCAGCGCTCTCGCCCACCCAGAAGGGCCTGCTCAAGGACTACAATCTGCTCGACTGAGCCTTCATGCCGCCCGTTCTGTCGCCTAACTTTCAAGGAGGATGCCCTTATGAAATCATCTAGAGGTATGGTCGCGCTTTTGGCGGGAGTTGTTTTTGGTACGGCCACCATCGCCGAGCGCGCTCATTCCCGCTCGGCCACATTCGACAATCCTCGTACTGGAAAAGGCAACTTCGTCGATCGATGCTACGCGTGGGCTAGCGGGTGCGACGATAACAACAATCCAAATCCAACGGCGAAGCCGGCTGCAAATGCGTTTTGTAAACAGAAGGGATATCAGAGGGCCACTGACTCACGCTGGAGTTACAAGGCCCCGACCGAAATTCTCTCTTCCGGGCAGATCTGCCCGGACCCAAGGGGCTGCGGAGGCCTCGACTTTGTAACTTGTGAATCTACAACGGAATCTGCTCCTGTTGCCTGTGGCGGTGGAGGCAAGCTTGCATTGATCGCGGGGGCAGTGCTGCTTGGAGCACCGCCGGTGCCTGGAGCGGTTGCCGCGCCGACGGCGTCGAGCCCGCCGCCTGTCTATCCGCCGCCCCTGACGAAAGGATCGAACCCCTTGCCGCACGACCTCAACCACCTGAACAACACTGCACCGACGGTCAGCGGCAAGCAGTACGTCGACTGGTTGAAGTCGATCGAGGCTCTCAACCCCGGCAAGAGCCGAGGCCAGATCATCGCTGCCATCCACGCCCGTAGCCACCAGGGCATGGACATGGGTCGCTCACTCCCCGGTACCGATATGAAGCTGTTCGCGCACGGGCCGGAGAGCGATGGCTGGAAGGGCGTGACGTTCCCGACACGGAACAACCCTGTATTTGTTACGGGCGCGCAGGGCGAGAAGATCGATATCTCGCACACCATCGCCGGCCTTCGCGCTGACCTCAACCGGCCCGAGAGGGTCATTGCTATCGGGTGTGCGCAGTTCATGCGATGGGCGAACACCGATGGAGGCGACTCTTGGCAGGTGATGTTCCAGGGGATGGACCGCGCACCGCCGGACCAGCGGGCGGGGAACGCGTTGGGCATCAAGGCGTCGGACTTCTACCGCGACCCAACAACCCGGGAAATTCTCCTGTCGAAGTTCTTCGAAGCCGAGTTTCCGAAGTGATGGCCGCAGCCCGCGCGAGAGGGATGTTGCAGTTAGCGAGAGATGCCGGGCTCAGTCGCGAGAGGCTCTACAAGGCGCTAGGTGCGAACGGAACCCCCGCATCGCGACGATTCTCAAGGTCTTGCGAGCGCTGGGCGTCAGGTTCCATGCAGAGCCCTCTGGCGTGAGCGTCGTGCTCGCCTTGACCAAGCCCCCCATCCGATGTCGGATGATCCACTTGCGCACCACATTGGCATTGATCCCGTATCGCAGCGACACCCCCGATACCGAGGCACCGGGCTCCAGGCAATCGGTCACCACCTTCAGTCGTTGCTCATCGGTAAAGCTACGGCGCAGCGCTCTTTTCGCTCTTGTCGTTGTCACTTCATCCGCTAATGGTTCACTCTTCATGGCGTCCGCTTCAATTTGTGGCGGACGCTATCTTCTCGCTCTTCAACACTCCAAATCTACAATGGCCACGACCGGACGGTTACGAACAATCAGACGCCAATGAGCCTGTAAGAAATACGCGGTGCAGCTTGAACTATCAGATCAGCGCCCCAATACAATGTGACCCTAAAGAAACTTCCTACCGCTATAACGGATATCGGTTGAGCGGAAAATCTAGCTGCAAGCGATTTTGTACTTAGAGCAACATTGGTCAACATTCGATAGAAAAATTTCCGGGGCAGAGGATTAGGCATGAAACGGCGATATCCTCGCGCTATATCGAGTATTTAGCGAAGAAGAAAAAAATCCGCCGCATTCGTGCATCCGCGTACATCCGGCGCACTCCTTAACGTATTCATTCTTCCAGTCGCTAATTGACTTCCTATAGAACGGAAGTATGTCGTTATTTACGACGCACAGCTGATGGTTGTAAACAGAGACATTCATCCCATAGGCATCAAGAATACTAATCGCTTCGCTCAGAGTATCTCGATAGTCAAACGGATCAACCCACAGTTGTGACAGATTCGCCTTCGTGAACCCCATCATCTCTAAGCCCATAAAAGCCGCATGGTCGACAAAGAGCAAATTCCTCACAATGAACTCTGCCGTCGCTGGCAGTCGATCAATAGTTTGTCGATGGAGAACAACCCGAATCTCCACTTTCTGCCTAAGCTGCTTGAGATTCAGAATTCCACGTATCGACTCGTCAAATGCACCAGACGACTGGACGACGTAGTCGTGTTGAGATGGATCGTCGGAATAAATTGGAATCCCCGCCATTAAATCGTGGTGTTTAACCGAAGCCCAGGACTTTGCGAAATCAGGCTCAGAAAATTTTCTACCATTGGATAGAACGTGAACTGCGGTCGTCGGCAGATTACTTCTCATGAGTCGTAACAGGGTGATTAGCTTTTCCCCATATAAAGTAGGCTCCCCACCCGTGAAGCCGATTTCCTTAGCGCACTAGGTTGACGCCTACCGAATTGGACGCGATGCTCAAGGGCCAGTTGATTCAGTTCAGGCCGATTTTGACCGAACTTAAACCGACGGTTGAGTAGGCTGCGGCCAGCCGATGCTCGGCGCGTGGCCCCGGAAATTCTCCAGCCACCAGCGCCAGTCGTCCTGAACCAGCGAGAACGGCGCGGCGTGGTTTAGCTCGCGCGCCGCCCAGATCGGCCAATGCGGATTGGCCAGCGCTGGGCGGCCGAGCATCACCAGATCAATCAGTTCCTCGCGGATCACGCGGTCAGCGTTTTGCGGCACACCAAGGTTCCAGCTCGTCGCCACCGGAATGCCGACTTCGTGGCGAACCCGGTTGGCTCGCTCGACCATGAAGCCGACGTTGTTCATCGGCGGGTCGATCATTTCATCGGTGTTAAAGCCGAGCGACAGGTCAGCCAAATCCAGGCCGTGTTCCTTCATCATCTTGACCGCGATGATCGAATCTTCGAACTGCGTGCCCTTCGGATTCAGATCGTCGGACCCCAGCCGCATCGTCAGCGGATACTTCTCCGGCCAAACCGCGCGCACCGCGTCGAGCGCCTCGCAATGAAAACGGGCGCGATTGGCGACGCTGCCGCCGTATTGGTCGGTGCGCTGGTTGGCCAGCGGTGAGAAAAAGCTCGCGCCCAGGTAGCCATGGGCAAAGTGCATTTCCAGCCATTGGTAGCCGGCGTCGAGCGCCCGAACCGCAGCCGCCGCATAGGCCCTGTGAATTTGCTTGATCTCGTCGATACTTAAGGCGTGCACCGGGTGGGTTCGGCCGCCTCCACCATAGGGAATCGCCGAAGGCGCGACACAAGTCCAGCCGTCGGGGTGATCGGGCGGCAATGATTTGCGGACACCTTTGGTCAGCGTACCCAAATGCGGCGGTAATTCGCTGCCCTTGCGGCCGGTGTGGCCAAGCTGGATCGCTGGCACCGCACCCATGCGCTGGATGATCGCGGCCACCCGCGCATGACCTTCGATCTGATCGTCGCTCCAGAGGCCGCCGCACGAGGTGGTGGTGCGGCCTTCGGGGACGATCGCCATCTGCTCGCCGAACACCAGCGCGAAACCGCCGGCGGCGCGTGCGCCGAGGTAGCTCACATGATAGTCGTCGAGCTTGCCATCAACCGAGTTGTACATCGTCATCGGCGACATCACGATGCGGTTGCGCAGGGTCACCCCTTTGAGGGTGAACGGGGTAAACAGGTCTGGCATAAAAATCGCAGCTTACTGTGGCGGCGGGACGGTCGCTTGCATAGCCGGGCGCGCGTTGAACTTCGCGAACCAGGCGGCTGCGGCCGGGTACTGCGCCCGCCAATCAAGCGTGCTGAATCGCAAGTCCAGGTAACCGAGCACGCAACCGAAGGTGATCTTGCCAATGTCGATGCTGTCACCCCATTTTGCGGCATTGGCGTTGATCAGCGCCAAGCCCGAATGAATTTTCTCCATTTGGCCCTTGGTCCAATCGGCCCAGCGCAAGGCCGCAGGCCGCATCGCGCCTTCGTAGCGCGCCAACAGCGCGGCGTCGAGAATGCCATCGCCCAGCGATTGCTCGGTCAACACTTGCCAGCGCGCGGCACCCGTGGCCGGGAAAAACTTGCCCATGCCCAGATCGTTCAGGTATTCGCAGATAACGCGGCTGTCGTAAAGCACCGCGCCGTCGTCGGTGATGAAGGTTGGCAACTTGCCTAAAGGATTTTTCGCAACGATCGTCTGATCGCGGGTGATCGGGTTGGCCGCGCCGGTGACTTTTTCGATGCGATCGGCCAGGCCGAGCTCAATGGCAACGACCATGCACTTGCGGACGTAGGGAGACAGGGGCGAGTAGTAGATTTTCATCGGCGTCTTTCGCAAAGTGAGGACCGTTTTGGTCGAATCATGTCAATCAGGCCCGCACTTTACCGCGCTTTAGGAGAAATCCTCAACCAGCGCGAAAATCAATCGACGCCATTGACCCCATGCCTGTGTTCGCCCGTGGCGGGCCAGCGCCCACTGACCTTGCCTCGATTCCACGTACACCAACCTACACGGTCTTTGGGCCTCGTTCTGCATCAATCGGCGATTGGTAACCGATTGAAGAATGCATACGCTCTCGATTATAGAAGCCTTCAATCCAGTCGATGATATCGAGCCGAGCGTACGCTCGTGTTACGTAGCGCAATTGATCGACGCGCTCGACCTTGAGTGTTTTGAAGAAACTCTCCATCGCTGCGTTATCCCAACAATTCGCCTTGCGGCTCATCGATTGCAGCATGCCAAAGTCTTTGAGCAATCGCCGGTACGTGTGGCTGGCGTATTGAGTTCCCCGATCCGAATGCATGATCAGTCCTTTGGCTGGTTTGCGTGCCCAGTACGCCGATTTCAAGGCTTGGCAAACCAGATCGGCCGTGATCCGATCACTCATCGACCACCCAACAATCCGTCGGCTCGCCAAGTCCATGACGACCGCCAAATACAGCCAGCCTTGGCCCGTGGCGAGGTAGGTGATGTCCGAGACCCAGGCCTGATTGGTTGACCAGCCATTGAAGCGACGATCCAGCAAGTTAGCAGCCACCGCTTTTTTGTGATTCGAATCGGTCGTCACGCGGTACGGTTTGCGGTACAACGGCCGAGAGGATAGGATATTTAAATACAGTTTTCACCAGTGAGTCGTGCGGTGCGGCCCCGGTTGCCAGAGAGTTGGCACGAGTAGGAGGTGAGTTTGCTCGGTGAACTTGCCCTGTGCGCGCTGAACTTGCTCGGTCAGCGAGCGG